>JAEULF010000085.1 GCA_016793965.1 Alphaproteobacteria bacterium
AAGTCAGGCGTGCCAGACGGCTGGATGGCCGCTCGCCCGCGTCGCGAGGCGCGGGCGGGAGGAAAGTCCGGGCTCCACGGAGACACGGTGCCGGGTCACGCCCGGCGGGGGCGACCCCAGGGAAAGTGCCACAGAGAAGAGACCGCCGTAGCGGTGCCGGTCGCGAGGCCGGCGCTCATGCGCGGCAAGGGTGAAACGGTGCGGTAAGAGCGCACCGCGGCCCCGGCAACGGGGACGGCACGGCAAACCCCACCGGGAGCAAGACCAAATAGGGGCGGCACGGGGGCTTCGGCCTCCAAGCGCGTTTCCGCGCCGCTGCCCGGGTCGGTCGCGCGAGGCGCCCGGCGACGGGCGTCCCAGAGGAATGGTCATCGAGC
Organism: Alphaproteobacteria bacterium; assembly: GCA_016793965.1. Classification (GTDB taxonomy): domain Bacteria; phylum Pseudomonadota; class Alphaproteobacteria; order JAEULF01; family JAEULF01; genus JAEULF01. Next base: position 378 of record JAEULF010000085.1, read on the forward strand.
GGCCCCAGAGCGGCGGGGCCGCGGACAGAACCCGGCTTACAGGCCGTCTGGCGCCCGCCCTGCCCGCCGCGCGGCGGGCAGACCCTTCGGACAGGCCTCCGCCTGCACCGGTGTCGGCGCATGGCATCAGGCCGGCCGGTAGAAGACGAAGAACGCACCGGCCGCGATGAAAGCGAACCCGACGGCATGGTTCCAGGCGAGCCTCTCGCCCAGGTAGAGGACGGAGAACGCGGCGAAGACCGCCAGGGTGATCACCTCCTGCATGGTCTTGAGCTCGGCCGTCGTGTAGATGCCGTGGCCGATCCGGTTGGCGGGCACGGCAAAGCAGTACTCCACCAGCGCGATGCCCCAGCTTGCCGCGATCGCGATCCACAGCGGCGCCGCCTTGAACTTCAGGTGCCCGTACCACGCGAACGTCATGAAGACGTTGGAGATCAGGAGGAGGGCGATCGGCGCGATTGCTGGCCAGGTGGGCATGGCGGTCCCGAGGGTTGGGCGCGGCCGGGCTCGACCGACGGCAGATCAATGCATCCCGCCGGGCGCGGCGCGCAAGCGGAAGCCCGCCGGCAGGCGCAAGGCGCGGTTGCGCCGAAGCGCAGCGCAGGCGCTTCCCAGCCGCGCGCATTTAGCGTACCAAGCGCCGCCTGCCCGCACTGCCTGTCGCCGCCACCTCAACCCGAGCCCCCGGGTCGTCGCCCATGCCCAAGCGCACGGACATCGAGAGCATCCTGATCATCGGCGCCGGCCCGATCGTCATCGGCCAGGCCTGCGAGTTCGACTATTCCGGCGCGCAGGCCTGCAAGGCGCTGCGGTCGGAGGGCTACCGAGTCGTCCTGGTCAACTCGAACCCGGCGACGATCATGACCGACCCCGGCCTCGCCGACGCGACCTATGTCGAGCCGATCACGCCGGAGATCGTCGCGCGCATCATCGAGAAGGAGCGGCCGCATGCCCTGCTGCCGACCATGGGCGGGCAGACCGCGCTCAACACGGCGATGCGGCTCGACCGCGACGGCACGCTGAAGCATCTGGGCGTCGAGATGATCGGCGCCAAGGCGGACGTGATCGACAAGGCCGAGGACCGCCAGCTCTTCAAGGAGGCGATGGAGCGGATCGGGCTGGAGTGCCCGCGTGCCCGCATGGTGTCGACCCTCGAGGAGGCGCGGCGCGTTCTGGCCGAGGTCGGCCTGCCGGCGATCATCCGCCCCTCCTTCACGCTCGCGGGGACCGGCGGCGGCATCGCCTACAGCAAGCAGGAGTTCGACCAGATCGTGCAGGGCGGCCTCGTCGCGTCGCCCGTCGGCAGCGTTTTGGTCGAGGAGTCCGTGCTCGGCTGGAAAGAGTTCGAGATGGAGGTCGTGCGCGACCGCCGCGACAATTGCATCATCGTCTGCTCGATCGAGAACATCGACCCGATGGGCATCCACACCGGCGACAGCGTCACGGTCGCGCCGGCGCTCACGCTCACCGACAAGGAATACCAGGTGATGCGCGACGCCTCGATCGCGTGCCTGCGCGAGATCGGCGTCGATACGGGCGGCTCGAACGTGCAGTTCGCGATCGACCCGAGATCCGGGCGCATGGTCGTCATCGAGATGAACCCGCGCGTGTCGCGATCCTCTGCGCTGGCGTCCAAGGCGACGGGCTTCCCGATCGCCAAGGTGGCGGCGCGGCTGGCCGTCGGCTACACGCTCGACGAGCTGGCGAACGACATCACCAAGGTGACGCCGGCGTCCTTCGAGCCGACGATCGACTACGTCGTCACCAAGATGCCTCGCTTCACCTTCGAGAAGTTCGCCGGCGCCGAGCCGGTGCTGACGACGTCGATGAAGTCGGTGGGCGAAGCCATGTCCATCGGACGGTCGTTCCAGGAATCGCTCCAGAAGGCGTTCCGCTCGATGGACACCGGGCTCAACGGGCTCAACGAGGTAACGATCCCCGGCCTGGAGGGGCGCGCGGCAGGACCGCTGGCACCGGGCGAGCGGCAGCTCGTGCTTGCGGCTCTGGCGCGCCCGACGCCCGATCGCCTGCTCGTGATCGCCCAGGCCTTGCGGCTCGGCCTCGGCGTGGACGAGATCCACGAGGCCTGCTCCTTCGACCGCTGGTTCCTGCGCCAGGTCGAGGAGCTCGTCGCGACGGAGGCGGAGGTGCGGCGCGAGGGGCTGCCGACCGGCCGCCGCGAGATGCTTCGCCTCAAGAAGCAAGGCTTCTCCGACGCGCGGCTCGCCGACCTGGTCGGGGCATCCGAGGATGCCGTCGCCGAACGGCGACGCGCGCTCGACGTCCGGCCTGTCTTCAAGCGGATCGACACCTGCGCAGCCGAGTTCGCGTCGGACACCGCCTACATGTACTCGACCTACGAAGGCGACGGCGACGTGCCGGCGGAGGACGAGTCCCGTCCGAGCGACCGCCGCAAGGTGGTCATCCTCGGCGGCGGGCCGAACCGCATCGGGCAGGGGATAGAGTTCGACTACTGCTGCGTCCATGCCGCCTACGCGCTGCGCGAGTCCGGGTTCGAGACCATCATGGTCAACTGCAACCCGGAGACCGTGTCGACCGACTACGACACGTCGGATCGCCTCTACTTCGAGCCGTTGACCGCCGAGGACGTGATCGAGCTGGTCCGGGCGGAGCAGAGGCGCGGGACCCTGGTCGGGCTGATCGTGCAGCTCGGCGGCCAGACGCCGCTGAAGCTGGCCGAGCCCCTGACCAAGGCAGGGCTTCCGATCCTCGGCACCTCGCCCGACGCGATCGACCTCGCCGAGGATCGCGAGCGGTTCCAGAAGCTCCTGCAGCGCCTGGGCCTGCGCCAGCCCGAGAACGGCACCGTCTACAGCAGCGAGGAGGCAGAGGCTGCCGCGGCGCGGATCGGCTATCCCGTCGTGATCCGACCCTCTTACGTCCTCGGCGGCCGTGCCATGGAGATCGTGCACGAAGCGCCCGGGCTGCGCCGCTACATGGCCGAGGCCGTGCGCGTGTCCGGAAAGGCGCCGGTCCTCATCGACCGCTACCTCCAGGACGCGATCGAGGTCGATGTCGACGCGCTCGCGGATTCCGACGGCAAGGTCTACGTCGCGGGGATCATGGAGCACATCGAGGAGGCCGGCATCCACTCCGGCGACAGCGCCTGCGCGCTGCCGCCTTACTCGCTGCCGCCCGCGGTCGTCGACGACATCGCGGAGGAGACTCGCAAGCTTGCCGTGTCGCTCGGCGTCGTCGGGCTGATGAACGTGCAGTTCGCGGTGCAGTTCTCCAACGGCGCGGCGCAAGTCTACGTGCTGGAAGTGAACCCGCGGGCCAGCCGCACGGTGCCCTTCGTCGCCAAGGCCACAGGCATCCCGATCGCCAAGATCGGCGCGCGGCTCATGGCCGGAGCAAAGCTCGCCGAGTTCGGCCTTCCCGGCAGCGCCGGCGTGCGCGCGCGCCGGCGCCACGTCTCGGTCAAGGAAGCGGTGTTCCCCTTCGCGCGCTTTCCCGGCGTCGATACGCTGCTCGGCCCGGAGATGCGCTCGACGGGCGAGGTCATGGGCATCGACGAGGATTTCGGGCGCGCATTCGCCAAGGCTCAGATCGGCGCGGGCAACGTGCTCCCGCTGAAGGGCACGGTGTTCCTCTCCGTTCGCGATCGCGACAAGCCGGCGCTGGTCTCGATCGGGCGCGACCTTGCCGCCATGGGCTTCGCGCTCATCGGCACGCGCGGCACCGCGGCGATCCTCCGCGAGGGCGGCGTGCCCATAGAGATCGTCAACAAGGTGATGGAAGGCGGTCGCCACGTCGTCAACCGCATGTCGGACGGCGAGGTGCAGCTCGTCGTCAACACGACGGACGGCGCCCAGGCGATCAAGGACAGCTTCAGCCTGCGGCGCGCGGCCGTGATGCGGAGCATCCCCTATTTCACGACGGTCGCCGGCGCGCGCGCAGCCGTTCGCGCGATCGCCGCGCTCCGCGCCGGCCCGCTTGAAGTCGCGCCGCTGCAATCCTATTTTGAAGGCGCTTTTTGACCTCCGGCCCCGGACGAGAGCGCGCCAGCGCTTTCGTGCGGAGGCTTATTGTTCTTTGACCTTTCTCTCGGATGGACGCCCATGGATCGCCTGCCGATGACCGCTGCGGGATATGAGCGCCTGCAGGAGGAGCTCAAGCACCTGAAGGCCGTCGAGCGCCCTGCGGTGATCAAGGCGATCGCCGAGGCGCGCGAGCACGGCGACTTGTCGGAGAACGCCGAGTACCACGCCGCGCGCGAGCGCCAGAGCTTCATCGAGGGGCGCGTCGCCGAGCTCGAGGACAAGATCAGCCGCGCCGAGGTGATCGACGTCGCGAAGCTGACGGGCAAGACGGTGAAGTTCGGCGCGACGATCACGCTCGCGGACGTCGACACCGACGAGGAGTCCACCTACCAGATCGTCGGCATCGACGAGGCGGACGTTCGCGCGGGCCGCATCTCGGTTAGCTCGCCGATGGCGCGCGCGCTCATGGGCAAGTCCGTCGGCGACGTGGTGGAGGTCAACTCGCCGGGCGGCCAGAAGGGCTACGAGATCGTCAAGGTCAAGTTCAAGTGACCGGCCGGCGGCAGCGCCCTTGGGGCTCCGCTGCCCTATAGCAGCTCGTTGCGCACGAACTGGAGGTGCAGCCTCAGGTGATACAGCGACCCCATGTGGGATAGGGGGACGCTGACCTGGCGGATCCGCGCGTCGATGTCGTCGAGCTCGCGGGCCAGCTTCGCGCGCGCTTCGCCGTCGGTCGCTGCCGACGCGTCGGCCTCGATCCGCCGCAGCTGCTTGTACCAGCGGTAGATCTTGCGCTTGACCTGCCATTCGTAGATCGGCGGCCCGATCCGCAGCAACGGCAGCAGCAGCGTCAGCAGCGGCACGATCAGGATGAACAGGCGCTCGATCCAGATCGCGACGATGAAGGGCAGGTAGCGGTAGAGGAAGGAAGGACCGCTCTCCAGGTACCGCTTGGCGACGTCGTGCAGCGGGAAGTCGAGGTGGCGCGCCGACGGGAACGCTCCGGGCGGGCTGAACTTCTGCCGGCCGCCATGCGCCTCGGCGACGGTGCTGCTTAGCAGCCTGACGAGTGCTGAGTGCAGGTCGTCGCGCACCAGCATCGCCGCGGCGGGCGCGAGCAGCGTCACGTCGCGCCGCGGCAGGTCCTCGCGCAGGCTGATGGACCCGGCGGCGACAGAGACCGAGGACAGGAACGGGAAGTGCTCGCGATAGGCCTCCGCGCGCTCGAAATTGAGCAGCGCCACGTTGGGCACGCGCAGCAGCGACAGCATCGCCTCGGACGGCTTGGCCGAGACGAAGAACGCAGCGTCGATGGAGCCTTCGCGCAGCGCAGCCGCCGCGTCAGCGCCGCCGATCTCGCGCAGGTCGGCATTGCGCGAGTCGATTGCGTTGGCCGCGAGCAGCTGCAGCGCGGCCGTCCTCGTGCCGCTGCCCTCCGGGCCGATGGCGATGCGCCGTCCCACGAGCTCTGCGACGCGCCATGTCGGGCGCTGGCCCCTGACGAACACCCAGATCGGCTCGAAGAAGATGCTTGCGACGGAGACGATGGCCTCTGGCGCCTCCGCGGTGCCGATGCCGCCTTGGACGAGCGCCACGTCGATGCCGCCGTCCTTGGCGGCCAGGAGCTTGAGGTTCTCGACTGCGCCCTTGGTCTCCACGATCTCCAGCGTGATGCCGTCGCGCGCCAGGATCTCGCGATAGCGCTGCGCGGCGGCGGCGTAGGCGCCGCCGGCGGCGCCCGCCGCCATCCGGATCGTGCTCGGCGGCAGCGGCTGAACGAAGCGGAACGTCAGGACGAACCCGGCCACGATGAGCAGGACGATCGGGCCGTAGACCTTCAGGAAGTCGCGCATTGCCTCCCCGCCTCGTGATTCGGACCGCGTGGAGCTGCCAGGCCGGAAGTCCTGCGCTGCTCCGCCAGCTCCAGCCCCAGCTGGCTCCAGCCCCAGCTGGCTCCAGCCCCAGCTGGCTCCAGCCCCAGCTGGCTCCAGCCTTTGGCGACGCTAGTCGACGAAGGTCAGCTTGATGTCGTTGGCGGCCGCGCCGGGATCCGGGATCCGCGTGACGAACCTTGTCTGCTCGCCGGACAGCAGGAGCGGCGCCTGCGCCTGGAACTCCCAGCTCGTCAGCTCCCTCTTGTCCTTGTCGAAGATGGCGCCGCGCAGCCGCGGCACCTCGACGGCCTCTTCCGAGATATTGGCCACTTGGCCCTCGATCTCGATCATCAGGACCCTCTGCGTGCCCTGCTGCACTTCGACGCGCTTGGCCGCGTAGTTGCGGATCTCCAGGCGCGCCTTCAGGCTCTTGGTCGGCATGCCGACGGCGCGGTAGAGCTGCTCCGCGCTCGGCATGATCGAGATCAGCTGATCCCTGACGAGGACGAGGCCGCCGGCGAGCAAGGCTGCCGCCACCACGAAGAATGCGAGCAGCATGCCCAGCATGCGCCCGAGCTGGCGTCGCCGCTCGACCCGCTCCGCCGCCTCCGTGGCGACGACCTCATCGTCGATCTCTTCGACCTGCTGCACGGCCTCCACTGAGCCTTCAGGCGGGTGGTCCGCCATCACGGCTTGCACGGTCGCGAATGTCTCGGCGATCTCGTCAGGCACCTCCTGCTCAACAGGGGACTGCGGTGGCGGGGGAGGCGGCGGGGGAGGCGGCGGGGGAGGCGGCGGTGCGGCACGTGCCGCGGGCGGCGGCTCGGGAGCGCGCGCCGCGGGCAAAGTCGGCGCGCCGAGGTCGTCGGCGTCGACGAATTCCTTGGCAGGCGCGCGGTCGCTGCTCGAAAGCTCGGGGAACGGGTCCTCGGGGATCGGCTCGACCGGAGGCTCCGCAGCCGGCGGCTCTTCCTCGATCGGCTCCTGGAGCCAGACATGCGCGCAACTCGCGCACCGGACCTTTCGGCCAGTTGGGCCCAAGAGCGCCGGATCGAGATTGAATCGCGTCCCGCAGGAAGGGCAACCGATGATCATGCTGGCTCGCGGTCCCTCCGCAGGCCGGCACCATGGCATGGACGCCCGGTCGTCCGGCCTAGCTGACCGGCCCGGGTCGTCGGCCGATGGCGCTGCGACCCGCCGATCGAGCCGCGGGCATGCGGCTCCCCGGGGCGTTATAGGTCGTCCGCCGGTCGCCGCGCAAGGCGGGCCGGTCGGGCCCGATTCCAGCTCTGCGGCCACCCCAGCCGGATTTGACAAGCCTTGCCGATCGCACGATCAATCGCACGTTGCCGGCGCGACGGTCCCCGGGAAGGGACTCGCATGGCCAGGAGGCAGGCGTGGTCGTCCGTTTCGAGAACGTCGGGATGCGCTACGGCAACGGTCCGGAGGTGCTCCGCGACGTCACCTTCACGCTCGATCCAGGGTCCTTTCATTTCCTGACCGGCCCCAGCGGCGCCGGCAAGACGTCGCTCCTGCGCCTCATGTACCTTGCGCAGCGGCCGTCGCGCGGGCTGATCAACCTGTTCGGCAGGGACATCGCGACAACGCCGCGCCGCGACCTTCCGGCTCTGCGCCGGCGAATCGGCGTGGTCTTCCAAGACTTCCGCCTGCTCGACCACCTTTCGGCTCTCGACAACGTCGCGCTGCCGCTGCGCGTCGCGGGCGTTCCCGAGTCCCAGATCCGGACGCATGTGGGCGAGCTGCTCGACTGGGTCGGGCTGTCGGGCCACCTGGGCGCCCGGCCGGCGACGCTTTCGGGCGGACAGCAGCAGCGGGTCGCCATTGCCCGAGCCGTGATCGGGCGGCCGCGCCTGCTCCTTGCCGACGAGCCGACCGGCAACGTCGACAATGCCATCGCGATGCGGCTTCTCTACCTCTTCGAGGAGCTCAACCGGATGGGGACCTGCGTCGTGATCGCGACCCACAACGAGTCCGTTATCGCCAAGTTCGATTATCCGGTGCTGCGGCTTGAGGGCGGGGAGCTGACGGTGCAGCGGGCGTTCAGGCCCGCGGGGCCGGACCGCGGCGGCGAGCGGAACTGGGAACGCCCGCACGACCGGGCGACGTGAGGCCTGCGCATGTTCAGGACACGACGCGACGTTCCCCTGGATCGCGACGCAGCCGGCCGCTTCCTGCCCTGGATCATCGCGTTCATGGTCTACCTTGCCGTCCTGGCTACAGCGGCCGCGCTCACCGTGTCGAGCCTGACCTCGGCATGGGACAACGAGGTCGCAGGCACGATGACCGTCCAAGTGCCGCCGCGCGCCGCGAGACAGGCCGCGCCGGCGGGAGCGGCCGGTGCCGACGCCGGCTTGCAGGCTGTCCTTGAGGTCTTGCGCAAGACCCCCGGGGTCGCGTCCGCCGTGCCGCTCGGGCCGGTGGACATCGAGCGCCTGCTCGGGCCCTGGCTCGGGCCCGGCGGCGCCAGCGCCGACCTGCCGTTGCCGCGGCTGGTCGATATCGTGCTCGACCCGAGCGCGCCGCTCGATCGCCCGGGCCTCTCAAAGCGGCTCGCCGAGATCGCTCCCGGCGCGACCATCGAGGATCATCGCGTCTGGCTGCGCGACCTCCTCGTCTTCGCCCGCTCGGTGGAGGTGCTGTCGGTCGCCATCGTTCTGCTCGTCGCCGCTGTCGGGATCGCCACGGTCGTCTATGCGACGCGCGCCGGCTTCGCGATCCATCGCGGCACGGTCGAGCTGCTGCACATGATCGGCGCGCAGGACGCGTACATCGCCGCGCAGTTCCAGTGGCACGCGTTCCGGCTGGGCGCGCGCGGCGCGCTGGTCGGCATCACGTTCGCAGGCGCGACTCTGGGGCTGCTCGCGCATCTTGCCGGACAGGTCGAGTCCGCCTTGCTGCCCCGAATGGGCATGGGGATCGGCGAGCTGCTCGTCCTCGCCGTCGTCCCGATCGGCGCCACGCTGGTGACGATGTACACGGCGCGCCTGGCCGTGGTTCGCAGCCTGGCGGAGATGGTTTGACGCCATGGCCGGCGCGAGCGGCGCATCTCGGACGGCGCGCCGGTACCCCTGGCGCAGCGCAGCCGCTTTCGGCGTCGCGGCGGCGCTCGCTTGGACGGGTGGCCTCGTCTGGTTCGCCAACTCGCTGCCCGACGGCATGCCGCGCGACGCCGTGGCAACCGGCGATCGCACCGACGCCATCGTCGTCCTGACCGGCGGCGCCCGACGCGTCGAGGCGGGCTTCGACCTCCTCGCAGCCGGGCGCGGCGGCATGCTGCTGATCACCGGCGTCGAGCGCGGCATCGACCTGGAGGGGCTGCACCGCTTGGCCCAGCGCAAGGACGCCCCGCGCTCCTGCTGCGTCGTGATCGACCATCTGGCCGGCAACACGCGCGGCAACGCGCGCGAGGCAGCGGCGTGGATGAGGCGCAACGGCTTCACGTCGCTCCGCCTGGTGACAGCGAGCTACCACATGCGCCGCGCGCTGCTCGAGTTCGGCCGGGCCCTGCCGGCGGCGCGCATCGTCCCGTTCCCGGTGGTGCCGGAGGCCTTCAAGCAGTCCGACTGGTGGCGCTGGCCGGGAACGCTGTCGCTGACCGTGAGCGAGTACACGAAGTACCTGGCCGCTCTGGTCCGCGGCGGCGCAGAGGACGCGTTGGCGGCGCTGGGCTACGATGCAGCGACCTGACGGGGAGGCGGTCATGCGCGCGCGCGTCGTCCGGGGCATGCGCTCGGGGCTCTACGGCGTCTTCCTCGCGCTCAGCGTCGGGGTGCTCGGCGTCGCGTGCCTGCCCGTGCTCCTGCTGCCGCGGCGGGCGGTCATGCGCGTGGTCCGGTTCTGGGCCAAGCTCGCGCTTTCCGCGCTGCGGGTGATCGTCGGGATCGACAGCGAGCTGCGCGGCTTCGAGCGCTTGCCGGACACCCCAGTGATCATCGCGGCAAAGCATCAGTCAGCCTGGGAGACCATCGTCTTCCTCGCCGTCCTGCCGCTCCCAGCCTACGTGCTGAAGCGCGAGCTGCTCTCCCTGCCGGTCTACGGCTGGTACACGCGGCGCCTCGGCATGATCGCGATCGACCGCAAGGGCGGCGCGGCGTCGCTGCGCCGCATGATGGCGGCAGCTCGCCAGGCCGTCGCCGACGGAAGGCCGATCGTGATCTTCCCGGAAGGGACACGCACGCCGCCGGGCACGAGCAGGCCCCTCCACTCCGGCGTCGCCGCCCTCTATGCGGCGCTGGACCTGCCGGTCGTGCCGGTCGCGCTGAACTCCGGCCTGTTCTGGCGGCGCGGCTTCTGGGACAAACGTGCGGGACGCATCCTCTGCGAGATCCAGCCCGCATTGCCGCCGGGGCTGGAGCGGGCGGAGCTGATGCAGCGTTTGGCCAGCGCCATCGGCGACGGCAGCCGACTGTTGGAGCGCGAGGCGCGCGCTGCTGGGGATGGCGAGCCAGAACCGTCCGCTAGTCCATAACAGAAACATTACAAGAACAATTGCTTGACCGCGCGAACCTGGCGCGCTAGTTCATGTGCACCCTGTCGCCTGGTCGCGATCCGGGCTGCGGCCCGCGGATGTCAGCCTTAATCGCTCGTTCGGCCAGTTCAGGCGAGGATGCGCCATGACCGCGCCGCCGTCAGACACCGTGTCGCCGCCGGGTTCGCCGACCGAAGGCTGGCCGGACATCGCCGCGCGCATCTGGGACATGAAGTACCGGCTGAAGGCGCCTGATGGTACGCCTGTCGACCGGACGGTGGCGGACACATGGCGCCGGGTCGCGCGCGCTTTGGCCGCCGGCGAGCGCGACCCCGGGCGCTGGGCGGACGCATTCTACGGCGCGCTGGAGGGCTTCGGCTTCCTGCCGGCCGGGCGGATCCTGGCCGGCGCCGGCACCGGGCGCGCGGTGACGCTGTTCAACTGCTTCGTCATGGGGACCATCCCCGACGACATGGGCGGCATCTTCGCGCATCTGCGCGAGGCGGCGCTGACGCTGCAGCAGGGCGGCGGCATCGGCTACGACTTCTCGACGCTGCGCCCGCAGGGTGCCCCGGTGCGCGGCGTCGGCGCCGACGCGTCCGGGCCGCTCTCCTTCATGGACGTGTGGGACGCCATGTGCCGCACGATCATGAGCGCCGGCAGCCGGCGCGGCGCCATGATGGCCTGCCTGCGCTGCGACCATCCGGACATCGAGGCCTTCGTCGCCGCCAAGGCCGACCCGGCGCGCCTGCGCATGTTCAACCTCTCGGTCCTGGTGACCGATGCCTTCATGGCGGCGGTGAAGGCGGACGCGGACTGGCCTCTGATGTTCGGCGGCACGGTGTTCCGCACGATTCGCGCGCGCGCGCTATGGGACAAGATCACGCGCGCCACCTACGCCTACGCCGAGCCTGGCGTCATCTTCATCGACCGCGTCAACCGCGCCAGCAACCTAGCCTATTGCGAGACGATCGCCGCGACCAATCCGTGCGGCGAGCAGCCGCTGCCGCCCTATGGCGCCTGCCTGCTCGGGTCGGTGAACCTGGCGGCGCTGGTGCGCGATCCTTTCGACCCCTCGGCCCGCCTGGACCTCGACAGGCTGGGCGCGCTGGTGCCGTTGGCCGTGCGGATGCTCGACAACGCCATCGACGCGTCCCGCTTCCCGCTTGAGGCGCAGGCTTCCGAAGCGCGCGCCAAGCGGCGCATGGGGCTCGGCGTCACCGGCCTTGCCGACGCGCTGATCATGTGCGGCTTGCGCTACGATTCGGCGGAGGCGCTGGCGGCCGTGCGGCAGTGGCTCGGGCATCTGCGCGGTGCCGCCTATGCCGCCTCGGCGGCGCTGGCGCGCGAGAAGGGCGCGTTCCCCGCATTCGACGCGCGCCGCTATCTGGCGGGCCCGGGCCTCGCCTGGCTGCCGCCGGCGCTGCGCGAGGCGATCGCGCGCGACGGCATCCGCAACGCGCTGCTGACCTCGATCGCCCCGACCGGCACGATCTCGCTCCTCGCGGGCAACCTGTCCTCGGGCATCGAGCCGGTGTTCAGCGTCGCTCAAGAGCGCACGGTGCTGATGCCCGACGGCGCGCGCCAGGTCGAGCGCGTCATGGACTACGCGGCCGCCTTGTGGCGCCGCCGCCGCGGCGAAGCGCCGCTGCCCGACGCCTTCGTCGCCGCTGCCGCGCTGCCGCCGGAGGCGCATGTGCGCATGCAGGCCGCGGCGCAGGAGTTCATCGACAGCTCGATCTCGAAGACGATCAACTGCCCGGAGGGCATCGGCTTCGACGCGTTCAAGGACGTCTACCAGCACGCCTATGACAGCGGCTGCAAGGGCTGCACGACCTACCGCCCGAACCCGGTTACCGGCGCTGTCCTCGCCGTCGCCGGGAAAGCGGACGAGCCCGCGCCCCGGGCGATGCCCGGAAAGGAAGTCGCTAGGGACGCCGCTCGCGACGTGCCGAAAGACGGCCCGCGCGACGGGGTCGTCTACATGACGCAGCCGCTGCAACGCCCGGAGGCGCTGCCCGGGCGGACCTACAAGCTGAAATGGCCGGACAGCGACCACGCGCTCTACGTCACCGTGAACGACGTCGTTCAGGACGGCCGGCGCCGCCCGTTCGAGATCTTCATCAACTCCAAGAACATGGAGCACTACGCCTGGACGGTGGCGCTGACGCGCATGATCAGCGCGGTGTTCCGGCGCGGCGGCGACGTCTCCTTCGTCGTCGAGGAGCTCAAGGCAGTGTTCGATCCGCGCGGCGGCGCCTGGATGGGCGGCGCCTACGTGCCCTCGCTGCTCGCGGCGATCGGCGGCGTCATCGAGCGGCACATGGTCGAGATCGGGTTCCTGCCCGGGCGCGCGGCGCCGCCGGAGGCGGAGGAGGCCGTCGCTGTCGCCGGCGC
>JAEULF010000097.1 GCA_016793965.1 Alphaproteobacteria bacterium
CTTCTCGTCGTTGGCGCGCAGCCCTTCGAGCGTCGCGTCGGAGAACACCACGCCCCAGCCGAAGGTGTCGTCCGCGCGGTTGCGCTCGACCACCGTGACGCGATGGCGCGGGTCGCGCCGCTTCAGCGAGATGCCGAGATACAGCCCGGCCGGCCCGCCGCCGACGCAGAGGATGTCGAGGGGTCGCTGGTGCATGCGCGGTCCCCGAGGTACGCCCTGGCCTGTGGCCTGGATAGGATCGCCCAGCAGGCGCTACTTCATGTCTAGATATTTTAGGCCTCAAATATGTCGATCGCAAGCTCGCGTGCGCGAGAGGGGGCCTGGTAGTATCGGTGCCGCTGCGGTGGCGACCGTAGCCGAGCGGAACCTGATCGAGAGGACGACCCAATGCGCCAGTTCCTTTCCAGCGCTGCCTTAATCATTGCCCTCATGCCTCTTGCCGGGTGCATCACGCCCGGCGTCGGATCCGGCCCGCTCACGCTCTCCCAGGGAGCGACCCAGGTCTTCCAGCAATACAAGGCCCGCTTCGGGCCTTTGAACTTCGTCGTGTCGGAGGATGGCCGGATCGCAACCTACGACTACTGCATCGCAGGCCTCTCCGCCTGCGTCGTCTCCTCGAAGTACAACCTGATCGAGCGCTGCGAGCAGGCGAGCCGGAAGAAGTGCTACGTCCTCGCGCACGAGGGACGGATCGTTTGGGATGGGCCGGTAACGCTGTTCGGAGCAACGGCACCGGTCAACGCTTCGGCGAAGCCGTCGCGCTACAAGGAGCCGTCGATCGGCATGCGCCTTGAGACGGAGGGCGGCGGCACGCTGCAGGTCGCGAAGGTCGAAGGCCCGACGGTCGTCACGGCGGATGCCCAGGGCAAGCTGTCACACTGGTTCGGCGGCATCCTCCTCGTCGACGCCGAGAGCGACATCGCGCCCAAGGATCTCGCGCCGCTCTGGCAGGCAGAAGCCGGGAGCAACCACCGCTTCTCTGAATGGAAAGCCAGGGAAGGATGGCGCAACACCATCACGTTCGTGGGAGGCGAAGCGCTGACGATCGACGGTCGCAGCCTCGAAACGCTTAGGTTCACGCGGGAGCGCCGCTCGATCATGTCCGAGCAGGGCGACCAGCACTATCGCGAGACACTCTGGTACGCACCTGAGGTCGGATTCCTCGTGCGCCGCGATGTCGAGCATGTCGCGGGGCCGCGGGCCGAGAGCGCTTCATTCAAGGCGACCAAGGTGGTCCTGCCGTGACTGGTGCCGGCCGAAGCCGAGGTGAGCTTCTGCCTGCTACTCAGATCGATCAGCGGGGAGGATCTTGATGAAGCCGGCTCATCTGCGCTGCGGTGCGATTCTCATGGCGCTCCTCCTTTCGTCATGCGTGCTCGGCGCGGGCAAGGGCCCGATCACGCTGTCGCAGAGCGCGACAGAGGCGTTCCAACGCTACAAGGCGACGCCAGCGCCATTGAACTTCCTGGTCTCCGAGGACGGCAGGTTCGCGCATTTCGACTTCTGCCGGCAGGGCCAGCAGCAATGCACCCCGTGGACAAATTACGACTTGGCCGAGGACTGCGAGAGGCGCAGCCGCAAGAAGTGCTACGTCTTCGCGCAGGACGGCCGGATCGTCTGGGACGGGGAGGTGACGTTCGCCGGCGGAGGCGCCGCCCCGCCCCCAGCCGGAGCGCCGACGCCGGCGCAGATGGCGTTCGCGACACCCGCGGATTTCGGCCGGTTCAAGGCGCCGAAGGTCGGGACGCGCATCGAGACGCAAGGGCGCGGCTACTACCAGGTCACGCGCGTCGACGGCATGCTGGTCACCACGGCCAACGCCGCGGGGGCGACGGCGCAGTGGTACGGCGGCACGTTCTTCTTCGACCGCTCCAACGAGGTCTCAACCGACGACGCGAGCGCGATCTGGCGCGCCAAGCCGGGCGACAAGGTCGAGGTGACCGAGCGCCGCGGCAGGGACAGCTGGAAGAGCGATGTCGCCTTCGACGGAGCGGAGCGCATGACGATCGACGGCAAGGACTATGAGGTCCTGAAGTTCACCCTCGATCGCCGCTCCGTCAATCCCGACCAGGGCGGACAGCATGTCCGCGTCAGGCTGTGGTACGCGCCGGACGTCGGGTTCCTCGTCCGCCGCGAGATCGAGCAGGTCTCCGGTCCGCCGATGAGAGCCGAGAGCTGGACGGCAAACCGCATCGTCGTTCCTTGATCCGAAAAGCCGGCGAGGCGTGATGCACGATCGCGAGACGATTGTCACATCCCCCGGTGCCGCGTGTCGAGCGCATCACGGGGCCGCGCGCCGGCGGCGCTTCGTTCAGTGCAACGCATACGGGCCGGCCGTGGGGGTCCTGGGGAAGTGTGGAGGAGATTGATGCGAGCGCGCACCCGCGCAGCGATCGCGTATGCTGGCGCAACCGTCCTCGCTTCCTGCGTCACGTCGGGCGCTGGCTCAGGGTCGATCACATTGGGCCAAGGTGCGACCGAGGCCTTCCGAGCGTACCAGGCGAAGTCGGGGCCGATGTGGTTCGTCGTCTCCCAGGACGGCCGGGTATCCCACTACGACTACTGCTCGGAAGGGATGTCGAAATGCATCCCTGGCCCCTCTTACAATCTGATCGAGGCATGCGAATCGCGCAGCCGGATGAAGTGCTACATCCTTGCGCAAGACGGCCGCATCGTCTGGGACGGGCCGGTCACCCTCTTCGGCGCGCATGCCGCCGCGCCGACGCGCTTCAAGTCGCCCGCGGTCGGCCTGCGGATCGAGTTCGAGAAAGGACATATCCAAGTCGCGAGCGTCTCCGGTTCGACGATCACGACCACGGATGGCAGCGACCGGACGACCCGATGGCTCGGCGGGATCTTTCAGTTCGACGCCGCAAGCATCGTGTCGCCCAACGACCTCTCCGAGGTCTGGCGCGCCGGGCCGGGCAAGGATCTCAACTTCACTGAGAGGCGCGGCAGCGACGTCTGGCGGCATGTGATCCTCTACATCGGGCCGGACAAGCTGACGGTCGACGGTCGAACCTATGCGGTCGAGAAGTACCTGAGGCGCCCGGGCCTGCTGCCCGAAAATCCCAGGCGGATGCTCTATTTCAGCGAGACGCTCTGGTACGCTCCGGAGATCGGCTTCCTGCTGCGGCGTGACGTCATGAGCGCGGAGGGAACGCCGAGCGTGCCCGTGCCCTTCGCAGCAACTCGAATCGTGGAGCCCTAGGACTTCCTCGGAGGGGAAAGATGACTTTCGTCTTGCGCGCAGCAATGACGGGCATCGTATCGATGGTCACCGCGTCCTGCGCCAGCGTCGGCTCCGGACCGATCACGCTTTCGCGCGATGCGACGGAATTCTTCTGGAAACAGCAGGTGCGCAGGGAGTGCGACGACTACTACCTCTCCGCCGACGGCACGTTCATCGCGTGCGACTATTGCGCGTTCGGCCGCTGCTCCGGCGGGTCGACGGCACTGACCCGGTGCGAGCGGAGCAGCGGCCAAGCATGCTTCATCTTCGCGAAGCGCCAGACAGTCCTGTGGAACGGGCCTGTCACGTACTCGGACACCGCGCCGACGCCGCGCGCCGACACAAGGTACAAGCCGCCGAAAGTCGGATTGCGAATCGACACGAATCGCGGCCCGATCGTGGTGGTCGGGCTCAATGGCCTCCGTGTCGCGACTGTTGACGGCGACGGAAGGCAAGCAAACTGGTGCGCCGGCACCTTTCACTTCGATCCAAGCAGCCGGATCAGGATCATCGGCGTACACGCGTGGCCGCCATCATGCGCCCCGGAGCACCATGACGTCTGGTGGACCCTGAAGCCGAAGGAGTGGTCGAGCTTCCAGGAGACTCGTGACGGCGACGTCTGGGGTCATTCGATCACCTACCTTGGCCAGGATGTCCTGGATGTCGGCGGGCGCCGGTACCCGATCGAGAAATTCGAGCACAAGCGCTACTGGATCGGCGGCCGAAGGATCGGCGAAACGCTCACCATGACCCTCTGGTTCGCACCCGACGTCGGCTTCGTGCTGCGGCGCGACGTTGCTGCGACGCCTCAGCACGCTCCGTCCGTCGAGGCGTTCGTCGCGACGAAGGTCCTTGAGCCGTGAACCGGGGTTGATCCAGCGTTACTGGCACAGACCTGGGCTACCCAGTCCTTGACATGCCTCCGAGGAACCCCTCTACCGCGGCGTCGAACGCGTCCGGCGCCTCTAGCGGCGCCATATGGCCCGCCCCCTCGATGCGCGCCTCCAATGCACCGGGGATCGTGTCGGCGAGCAGTCGCGCCGCCTTGTGGCAGACGAAGTCGCGGGCGCCGGCGAGGACGAGGGTCGGCACGCGCAGCCGGGCCAAGGCGCCCTTCATGCGGAAGAGCGGCTTCCTCTTCGCCACCACGCCGGCCAGCGTGAAGGTGATGCCGTGCAGCGGGTTCTGGCAGATCAGCGCGGCCATGTGGCGGCGCGCCCAGGGGCTGCGGCGGGCGTAGGTCTTGAAGAAGTCGCCGCGCAGCATGTCCTCGACCATCGCCGGCTTGCCGCCGCGCGCGGCGTGCTCGATCCAGGCCTCGGCCAGCCGCGTCGTCATCCAGGGATTGTCGGCGCCGGAGCCGACATCGGCGAGGACCAGGGACGCGACGCGCTTGGGCTGCGCCAGCGCCAGCGCGATGGACGGGCCGCCGCCCATCGAGAAGCCGACCAGCGACGCGCGCTCGATCCGCAGGTGGTCGAGCAGGCCGGCGAAGTCCTGCGCCAGATGGGCGGCGGAATAGGCGGCCGGATCGTCGGGCGCCGACGAGCGTCCGTGCCCGCGCATGTCATAGGCGATGACGCGCCAGCGCCTGGCATAGCGGCGCATCTGGCGCGCCCACATGCGCCGGCCGCAGGCCAGCCCGTGCAGCAGGATGAGCGGCGGACCGCCATCGCGGCTCTCGCCGCGCTCCTCGTAGAACAGCTCGATGCCGTTGACCGGGGCGAGTGGCATCAGGGCCTGTTCCCTGCCACCGCAAAGCGCGCCGTCATCCCGGACAAGCGGCGCACAAGGGAACCTTGTGCGCTGCGCAGATCCGGGACCCAGGGCGAGCGTCGGGGCAAGTGCCCTGGGTCCCGGGTCGCGCTGCACGCGCCCGGGATGACGGTCAGAGGCCGAGCGCGTTCCCCCCGCCTCATCCCTTCGCCGCCTTGGTCAGCTTGCCGCCCTCGACCAGCGCCTCGCCGCCGACGCTGATGGTCGCCTCGAGGAACTTGAGCCAGCGGTGCAGGCTCGAGCGGTTCTGCCCGCCGGACTCGATGTTCTCGCCGATGGTCAGGCGCAGCACCGCGTCGCCGAAGCCGTAATAGGGCTGGAAGGCCGAGCCGGGCACCGGCTTCAGCAGCGGGTTGCAGCCCAGCACCAGCTCGCCCAGCCGGTCCTTGTCGCCGGTCTCTTCGGCCCAGAGCTTGTCGAGCAGCTTCTGGTCGCCGCCGGTCTCCAGCTTGACCAGCCGCCCCGCCTTGTAGGTCAGCCGCAGCCCCTTGGGGATGAACAGGTTGACGTCGAGCCCGTAGCCGAAGGCCGGGTAGCCGAAGCTGCGCTTGAGCTCGATCACGCCCTCCACGGTCTCGCGCACGGGGATGGTGCGGAAGCAGCCGCAGGGGATCTCCTCCTCCTTGTCGCGCGCGGCGGTCATCTTCGAGATCCGCTCCTTCGACGCGTCGCCGAAATTGGTGTGGAACTTCGCCGTGACCTGGAAGCTGATGTCGGTGCCCTGCGGATCGGTGACGCGCACCGCCTGGTTCGCCAGCTTGCGCGCCAGCGTCTCCATGGTGCGCCGGAGCGCGGCGTAGTCGAGGTTGAGCACCGCGTCCTGGTAGACGAGGTCGATCGCCCGGTTGTGCGCGGCCTCGGGGTCCGGGTTCATGGGATCGTGGAACCAGTGGAAATGGGCGGAGCGGCCTTTCCACGTCTCCAGCACCCATTCGCTCTGGCCCGACGCGATGGTCTTCCTCTTCGAGCGCCAGTCGTTCTGCAGCCAGATGAAGACGTCGGCGATGCCGAACAGGTCGCGCATCGCCTCGTCCTCGCGCCGGCGCTCGTCGGGATCGACGCGCGTGCCGTCGGCGTTGCGCATCTCGGCCAGGCGCGGCGTCCAGTGCAGGATGGTCGCCAGCTCGATCGCC
>JAEULF010000109.1 GCA_016793965.1 Alphaproteobacteria bacterium
TGACGTTGCGATGGTCGCCGGCGGCGATGCGCGCAAGCGCGGCGCGGGGCTCGCCCTGGCTCCCCGTGCAGACCAGGAGCTGGCTCTCGCGCGGCAGGAAGCCCGACTCGTCCTCCGTCACGAAGGGCGGCACGTCGGCCAGGTAGCCGGTCTCGCGCGCCGCCTCCACCATGCGGTGCAGCGACCGCCCGACCAGGACGACATGCCGGTCGTGCGCCTGCGCCACGCGGAACAGGGTCTCCACGCGCGCGACGTTGCTGGCGAAGCAGGTCACGGCGACCTTGCCGCGCCGTCCGGCGACGACGCGCATCAGCGCCTCGCGCACCGACGCCTCCGACCCGGAATGGCCGTCGACCAAAGCGTTGGTCGAATCGCAGATGCAGGCGAGCACGCCCTCCTCGCCCAGCCGGCGCAGCGCGTCCTCGTCCGTGACGTCGCCGAGCAGCGGCGTCGGGTCGATCTTCCAGTCGCCGGTGTGCAGCACCGCGCCGAGCGGCGTGCGCACGACGACGCAGTTGGGCTCGGGGATCGAGTGCGTGATCGTGATCAGCTCGATCTCGAAGGGCGGCAGCGAGAGCTTGCCGGAGAGCGGGATCTCGGTCAGCGGCACCTGGCCGAGGAGATTGGCCTGGGCGAGCTTCTTGCGCAGGACGGCCGCCGTGAACGGCGTGGCATAGACGGGGCAGCGCAGGCGCGGCCATAGGTAGGGCACAGCGCCGATATGGTCCTCATGCGCATGGGTGAGGACCAGGCCGACGAGGCGGTCGCTGCGCTCGGCGATGAAGGTCGGGTCGGGCATGATCAGCTCGATCCCCGGCGGTCCGTCGTCGCGGTTGAAGGTGACGCCGAGATCGACCATCAGCCAGCGGCCGGCATGGCCGTACAGGTTGAGGTTCATGCCGATCTCGCCCGAGCCGCCGAGCGGCAGGAACAGGAGCTCGTCCCGTCCGGGCACGCCGGAGTGGCCGCCCGAAAGACCGCCCGGAGGGCCGTTCGGGTCGTTCCGCGTTGTCTGGTCCCGCGCCATCGGCCTTTCCTCAGCGCCCGCCGTTGCGCTGCCAGATCAGGTGCAGGCCGCGCATGGTCAGGTCGCCGTCCAAATGATGAATAGCGCGCGTCGCCTCGCCGAACAGGGGCGCCAGCCCGCCGGTCCCGATGACCTGGAACGTCCGACTGGAGTCCTCGGGATGCGCCAGCCTGTACTCCGCTTCGATCCGCCCGACCAGCCCTTCGATCAGCCCGACATAGCCCCAGTAGACGCCGGACTGCATGGCATGGACGGTGTTCGTGCCGATCACCTTCGGCGGCCGCTTGACCGCGATGCCCGGCAGCTTCGCCGCAGCCATGTAGAGCGCCTCGAGCGACAGGTTGATGCCCGGCGCGATCGGACCGCCGAGATAGTCGCCGCGCGCGCCGACGACGTCGAAGGTCGTCGCGGTGCCGAAATCGATCACGACGAGGGGCCCGCCATAGGCCGCATGGGCGGCGACGGCGTTGACGAGGCGGTCGGCGCCGACCTCGGCCGGCTGCTCGACCTTCGCCTCGATGCCGAGCGCGACATCGGGATCGCCGACGTTGAGCGGCTTCAACTCGAAATAGGCGCGGCACAAGCGGTCCAGGTTGAACGCCAGGTCAGGCACGACATTGGCGATGATCACGGCCTTGACGGCGCGCCGATCCAGCTCCTTCAGCGCCATGAGCTGGAACAGCCAGACCGCGTACTCGTCCGCCGTCCGACGGCTGTTGGTCGATGTGCGCCAGATGCCGCGCACCGGCCCGGCCGCGTCGAGCAGGGCGAACGTCGTGTTGGTGTTGCCGGAATCGATCGCCAGGAGCATCGCTCAAGCCTTGTCCAGGGTGCCGCCCGGGAGGGCATGCACCTCGCCGGCGGCGATCCGGTGCATAAGCCCGCCGGGGCCTGCAAGCAACAGCGTGCCGTCCGCGTCGATCCCGGCGAATGTGCCCCGCGTGGCACCGCCGGGAAGGCGCGCCTCGAGGGGCGTGCCGACCGGATGGGCGCGCGCGAGCCAGGCCGCGCGGACCGGCGCGAACCCCTCCCTGCGCCAGCGCTTCCGCCAGTCGGCGACGGCGCTCACCACCCCAGAGAGAGCCTCGCCGGGATCGGGCGGCGGCCCGCCGATGGCCGCGGCGAGCGCTGTCGAAGGCCGGTCCGGCACGTCGGGATGATGCGCCACGTTGACCCCGATGCCGCAGAGCAGCCAAGCGAGGCCGCCCTGCGGGCGCAGCGCGCTCTCCAGCAGGATGCCCGCCAGCTTGCGCCCGCCGAGCAGCACGTCGTTGGGCCATTTCAGGCGGAGGTCTGCCTCCGGCGCCCCGGCCGCGCGCAGCACCGGCGCGACGTACTCGGCCACGGCGAGGGCCATGACGAAGCCGAGCTGCGCCGCGACCGCCGGCGGGCAGTTCTCGCGCAAGAGCACGGTCATGTAGAGGTTGCCCGGCGGCGAGTGCCACTGACGGCCGAGCCGGCCGCGCCCGCCGGTCTGCTCGCGCGCCCAGACGACGAGCCCGTCCGGGGCATCCGCCCCCGCGGCCGCGCGCGCCTCGTCCATGGTCGAGCCGACCGTGTCGCGACGGTCGAGCCTGTAGCCGGGAGGAAGCTGCGGCGCCAGGCGCGCTGCCGTCACTTCGTGCCGAGCGAGGCCGCTGCCTTGGCGGCCGCATCGACGAGGACGCCGACGAAGGGGAACAGCACGAGGATCGCGGTCCCCGTGCTCGCCATCACCATCGACAGGCCACGGCCGCTGTCGGCGTCGAACGCCTCCGCCGGCTCGTCGAAGTACATCACCTTGACGATGCGCATGTAGTAGAAGGCGCTCGCTACGCTCGTCAGCACGCCGATGACGGCCAGGGTGATCAAGCCGGCATCGACCGCCGCCATGAAGACGTAGAGCTTGCCGAAGAAGCCGGCGAGCGGCGGGATGCCGGCCATCGAGAACATGAACACGGCGAGCCAGAAGGCGATCGCCGGGCGCGTCTTCGACAGGCCGGCGAGGTCGGAGATGTCCTCGACCATGCGGTCATGCACCTTCATGCAGAGGATGCAGGCGAAGGCGCCGAGCGTCATGACGACGTAGATCGCCATGTAGACGAGCACGCCGCGCACGCCGTCCGGCGTCGCCGCGGCCAGGCCGACCAGGGCGTAGCCGACGTTGCCGATCGAG
>JAEULF010000113.1 GCA_016793965.1 Alphaproteobacteria bacterium
GATCCTCTGCTTCCCCATGGACCGCGCCGCTTACGGCGCGCTCTGCCGGTTGCTGACCCTGGGCAAGCGGCGGGCGGAGAAGGGCGACTGCGCTCTCTTCCAGCGCGACCTGATCGCGGCGGAAGCCGAAGGCGATGGCCCGCCGCTCGACGGCCAGGTGCTCGTCGTGCTGCCGCCAGGGGACGCGGTGACGCCCGACGACGCCTTCGCCGCCCAACTCGGCGCCTTGGCGCGCCGCCACGCCGGTCGCTGCTTCCTCGCCGGCCAGAACCTGCTGCGCGGCGACGACCGGCGCCGGCTGGCCGCGCTCGACCGGCTGGCGCGCGCCGAGGGCGCGCCGCTCGTCGCGACCAACGACGTGACCATGCACGCGCCGGAGCGCCGGCCCGTCGCCGACGTGCTGGCTTGCATCCGCGAGGGCACGACCATCGATGCGGCGGGGCTGCTGCTGGCCAGGAACGCCGAGCGCCACCTGAAGCCGCCGCAGGAGATGGCGCGGCTGTTCGCGGCATATCCCGAGGCCTTCGCCCGCGCGGCAGAGATCGCGGCGCGCTGCCGCTTCTCCCTCGACGAGCTGCGCTACGAGTATCCCGTGGTCGCGGGCGGCGAGGGCCGCAACGCGCAGGAGGAGCTGGCGCTGCTCGCCTGGGCCGGAGCGGCGTCGCGCTGGCCGGGCGGCGTGCCGGCGGCGGTCAAGGCGCAGGTCGCGCACGAGCTGGCGCTGGTCGCGGAGCTCGGCTACGCGCCTTATTTCCTGACCGTCCACGACATCGTCCGCTTCGCGCGCTCAAAGGGCATCCTCTGCCAGGGCCGCGGCTCGGCCGCGAACTCGGCGGTCTGCTACTGCCTCGGCATCACCGCCGTGGACCCCTCGCGCGTCGAGCTGCTGTTCGAGCGCTTCGTCAGCGCCGAGCGCAACGAGCCGCCGGACATCGACGTGGACTTCGAGCACGAGCGGCGCGAGGAGGTCATCCAGTACATCTACGCGACCTACGGGCGCGAGCGCGCCGGGCTGGCGGCGACCGTCATCTGCTACCGCGCGCGCGGCGCCATGCGCGAGGTCGGCAAGGCCATGGGCCTCTCGGCCGACACGGTGTCGGCGCTGTCCGGCACGGTGTGGGGCTGGGGCGAGGACGGCATCGACCCTGCCCATGTGCGCGAGGCCGGGCTCGATCCGGCGCAGCCGCGCCTCGCCCTCGCCCTCGACCTGGCGCGCCGCATCATCGGCTTCCCGCGCCATCTCTCGCAGCATGTCGGCGGCTTCGTCATCACCCGCGGCCGGCTCGACGAGGTCGTGCCGATCGAGAACGCGGCCATGGCGGACCGCACGGTGATCGAGTGGGACAAGGACGATCTCGACGCGCTGAAGATGCTGAAGATCGACGTGCTGGCGCTCGGCATGCTGAGCTGCGTGCGCCGCGGCTTCGACCTGATCGCGGCGCATGCGGGCCGGCGCTACGACCTGGCGAGCGTGCCGGCCGAGGATCCGGCGGTCTATGACATGCTCTGCCGCGCCGATTCCCTCGGCGTCTTCCAGGTCGAGAGCCGGGCGCAGATGAGCATGCTGCCGCGCTTGAAGCCGCGCGGCTTCTACGACCTCGTGATCGAGGTGGCGATCGTGCGCCCGGGTCCCATCCAGGGCGACATGGTGCATCCCTACCTGCGCCGGCGCGAGGGCCGCGAGGCCGTGTCCTATCCCTCGGAGGAGCTGCGCCGCGTGCTCGAGAAGACGCTGGGCGTGCCCTTGTTCCAGGAGCAGGCGATGCGCATCGCGATCGTCGCTGCCGGCTTCAGCCCCAGCGAGGCGGACGGGCTCCGGCGCGCCATGGCGACCTTCAAGAAGGCCGGCGCCATCGGCTACTTCCGCGACAAGATGATCGAGGGCATGGTCGCGCGCGGCTACGAGCGCGCTTTCGCCGAGCGCTGCTTCAAGCAGATCGAGGGCTTCGGCACGTACGGCTTCCCGGAGAGCCACGCCGCCAGCTTCGCGCTCCTGGTCTACGTCTCGGCCTGGATGAAGTGCCGGCACCCCGCCGCCTTCGCCGCGGCGCTGCTCAACAGCCAGCCCATGGGCTTCTATGCCCCGGCGCAGATCGTGCGCGACGCGCGCGAGCACGGCGTCGAGGTGCGCCCGCCCGACGTCAATCTGAGCGCATGGGACGCGACGCTGGAGCCGGCGCCGGGCAGCACGGGCGGCCTGGCGCTGCGCCTGGGCTTGCGCGAGATCAAGGGCTTCGCTGCGGCCGACGCCGAGCGGCTCGCGGCGGCGCGCGGCAACGGCTACCCCGATCCGGCGGCGCTCTGGCAGCGCGCTGGTCTCGCTCCGACTGCGCTCGAGGCGCTCGCCGAAGCCGACGCTTTCCGCTCCATGGCGCTCGGCCGGCGCGAGGCGCTCTGGGCGGTGAAGCGGCTGGGGCCGGCGCCGCTGCCGCTGTTTTCCGGGGCGGGGGGGCTGGCGGGCGAGGACGAGGTGCGGCCCGATCCGCCGGTCAGCCTGCCGCCCATGCCGCTCGGCGAGCAGGTCATGGAGGACTATGCGAGCCTGCGCCTGACGTTGCGCGCCCATCCCCTGGCGCTGCTGCGCGGCGCGCTGGCGGCGGACCGGCCGCTGACCGCCGCCGCCATGGCGCGCCGGCCAGATGGGGCGAGCGCTGCCGTCGCCGGGCTGGTGCTGGTGCGCCAGCGCCCGGGCAGCGCCAACGGCGTGATCTTCCTGACCCTGGAGGACGAGACCGGCGTCGCCAACGTCGTGATCTGGCCGGATTTGTTCGAGCGCTTCCGCCGCGCCGTGCTCGGCGCGCGGCTCCTCCTCGTGCGCGGTCGCGTGCAGAAGGAGGGGGCGGTCATCCACCTGGTCGCCCAGGAGATGCTCGACCGCAGCGACCGGCTCATGCTGCTACGTGCCGCGGAAGGCGAGGAGGCGGGCGAGGGCGCAGGCGTGCGGGCCGCGCGCGACATCGTGCCGCCCCTCGACGTGCCGCTGGCGCGCGCCGACGAGGTCAAGCACCGCCCGAACGAGGATCCGCGCGACAAGCGCCTGCTCGCCGAGGCCCGCCGCCGGGCGCTCGGCCGCAAGCTGTTCGCCTCGCGCGACTTCCACTGAGGCAAGTCGCCTAGACGCCGCTCCGGTCGATGCTGCTCCGGCCCGCCCCGGCCGAACGCTCCGGCCACCAGTCCGGATCGCGCACTTGCGCCAGAGTGTAGGGGCAGCGCGCAGGCAGGCTGCGTGCCGCGCCGCTCTCGCCGAAGCGCTCCATGCCGCGCGACGCAAGGCGCAGCCCGTCGGCGTAGAGCTCGTCAAGATCCAGCCGGCGCAGCAGGCTCGGGCTCGACTTGATCTCGCGGCGGAGCGCCTGGCGCTGCTCGTCGACCGAGCACTCCCATCCGCCCCGCGGCTCGGTCGCCGGCGAGAACTGCAGCTTCAGCAAGTGCTCGATGATGCGGACGACGGCGCTCTCGGCAGCCTTGAGATCGCTCCTCCCCATGCTCTCGACCTCTTCCGCCAGGTTCTCCAGGTCGAGGTCGAGATCGGCACGTGCGGCCGCCAAGCGGCGCAGGCGCATCGCCTGATCCTCGCTCCAGGCGAGAAAGTCGCGCTCATGGAGGCTGGCGGCAGCGTTGCTGACATCGTCCATGGCGCGATCGTAGCACGGAACGTCCGTGCACGCACGAGCGCGCCGCTCCAGTGCCCTCACGCGCTCGGATAGAGCGGGCCCAGCAGGCGGCGGTAGAGCGCCAGCGTCTCGCGCACGACGACGTCCGCCGACAGCTCGCGCTCGACCAGCGCCCGGGCGCCGCTGCCGAGGCCGCGGCGCATTTCCGCGTCGGATGCCAAGCGCTCGATCGCGTCGGCGAGCGCGGCGGGATCGTTCTTGGTCACCAGCAGGCCGGTCTCGCCGTGCCGCGCGATCTCGCGGCAGCCGGCGATGTCGGTGGCGATCACCGGCCGGCCGCAGGCGGCGGCCTCCAGCAGCGATTTGGGCAAGCCCTCGCCATAGCTCGACGGCAGCACGCCGATATGGGCGTCGCGCCAGACCGCGCGCACGTCGTCGACATGGCCGGCCCAATCGACGACGCCCTCGCTCACCCAGCCCTCGATCTCGGCGGCGGTCACGCTCGCCGGGCTCGCCGGATCAGGTGCGCCGACGAGGCGCAGCCGCACCGGCGCGCCGCGCGCCATCAGGATGCGCGCGGCGGCGACGAATGTCGGCACGCCCTTCGACCGCAGCATGCGCGCGACCAGGGCGGCGACGACGGGCGGCGCCGGCGGCTCCGGCATCGGCGCGAAATGCGCAGTGTCGACGCCGGAGCCGCGGATGACGCCGGCGGGCGTCGCCGGCTTGAGCACGCCGGCGCGCTGCAAGCGAACCAAGTCGTCGGCGTTCTGAGACAGGAAGTACAGGGAGCGGCCGTTGACCGTCAGGCGCAGCAGGGCCGCGACGGCGCGCCGCAGCGCCCTGGCCCGCCAGGACTCCTCGGTGAACACCGTGCCCAGGCCCGCAAGCGCGTTGACGCCATGCGGCACGCCCGCCGTGCGCGCGGCGATCGAGCCGTAGATGATCGGCTTCAAGGCGAGATGGTGGACGAGGGTCGGCCGCTCGCTCTTGTACAGCCGCACCACCTCGATCAGCGCTTCCATCTCCGCCCGGGGCCCGAGGCTGCGGCGGTCGAGGCCCCAGGGATGCAACGCGATGCCGTTGGCGCGGATGATCTCGGCATGGCGGTTGACGCGGCACATGACGGCGACGCGGAAACCCTCGCGCAACGCCGCGCGCGCCAGCGGCAGCCGATGCGAGCAGAAGTACCAGTCCTCGGTGACGAGGAAGAGGAGGAGCGGGGCAGAGGCGAGCATCGGCACCGTCGGGGGAGCGCGGGCGCCTCTACATGGACCGCGGGCGCCGTGCATGCAACCGTGCCGGCGTCGCATGCGCGCAGGGCGCGCTGGAGGCGACGCCCGGGCGGCCATAGACTGCGCCCGGCCCCCAGGAGCTCCCGCGCATGATCTTCGCCCCCGACGACGTCCCGCCCGGCCTCAGTCCGGCGCTCACCGCCGCCTATCGCGCCGACGAGACGGACGTGCTCAATCGCCTGCTGGCGGCCTCTGCGCTGCCCTCGGACGCCGTCGACCGGATCGCCGAGAGGGCGCGGGCCCTGGTCCGGGCCGTGCGCGCCAGGCGCGTGCGCATGGGCGGCATCGACGCCTTCCTGCACGAGTACGAGCTGTCGAGCCAGGAGGGCATCGTGCTGATGTGCCTGGCCGAGGCCCTGCTGCGCATCCCCGACGCGGAGACCGCCGACCGGCTGATCAAGGACAAGATCAGCCATGCCGACTGGGAGAGGCACCTCGACAAGAGCGAGAGCCTGCTGGTCAACGCCTCGACCTGGGCGCTCATGCTCACCGGCCGGATCCTCAAGGAGGACGAAGGCTCCGGCTTCGATCTCGGCGGGCTGCTCCGGCGCATGGTCGCGCGCGGCGGCGAGCCGGTGATCCGGGAGTCCGTGCGCCAGGCCATGCGCATCATGGGCCGCCAGTTCGTCATGGGCCGCACCATCGGCGAGGCGCTGGCGCGCGCGGCTGAGGACGAGCCGCGCGGCTACCGCCATTCCTACGACATGCTGGGCGAGGGAGCGCGGACCATGGCCGACGCCGACCGCTACCTCGCCTCCTACCGCATGGCGATCGATGCGATCGGCGCGCGCGCCGCCGGGCGCGGGCCGGTCGAGGCGCCGGGCATCTCGGTCAAGCTCTCGGCGCTGCACCCGCGCTACGAGATGGCGCAGCGCAAGCGGGCGCTGGCTGAGGTGGCGCCGCGGCTGCTCGAGCTGTGCGAGCGCGCGAAGGGCCACGGCATCGGCCTGACGGTCGATGCGGAGGAGAGCGAGCGCCTGGAGCTCTCCTTCGAGGTGCTCGACGTCGTTGCCGGCGCGCAGAGCCTGGCCGGCTGGGACGGTCTCGGCCTGGCGCTGCAAGCCTATTCCAAGCGGGCCTATCCCGCTATCGACTGGCTCGCCGACCTGGCGCGGCGCTCGAAGCGCCGGCTGATGGTGCGCCTGGTCAAGGGCGCCTATTGGGACACCGAGATCAAGCGCGGCCAGGAGCGCGGCCTCGACGGCTATCCCGTGTTCACGCGCAAGGCATCCACCGACGTCTCCTACCTCGCCTGCGCCAAGCGGCTCTTGGAGGATGCCCAGGCGTTCTTCCCGATGTTCGCGACGCACAACGCGCACACCGTCGCGGCCGTCGTGGAGATGGCGGGGAACCGCCGCGACTTCGAGTTCCAACGCCTGCACGGCATGGGCGAGGCGCTCTATGAGGAGGTCGTCGGTGCGGGCAAGCTCGGCGTTCCCTGCCGCATCTACGCGCCGGTCGGCAGCCACGAGGACCTGCTGGCCTACCTCGTGCGCCGGCTGCTCGAGAACGGCGCCAACAGCTCCTTCGTCAACCGCATCGTCGACGAGCGCCTGCCGATCGACGAGATCGTCGCCGACCCGGCGGCGCGCACGCGCAAGGTCGGCGCCACGCCGCACCCGCGCATCCCCTTGCCGCGGGCGTTGTTCGGCGCCGAGCGCGCCAACGCGCGCGGCCTCGACCTGTCGGAGCCGCGCCGGCTCCAGGCCGTCGGCGCCGAGATGGCGGCGCTCGCGGCGCGCGGCTGGGAGGCGGCACCCCTCGTCGGCGGCATGGCCCGCCAGGGCCGCCAGCGCGCGATCCTCGATCCGGCCGACCAGCGGCGCCGGGTCGGCACCGTCGTCGAGGCGGACGCCGCACTGGTCGAGGAGGCGGTCGCGCGGGCGCAGCGCGCCTTCCCGGCCTGGGCCGCGCGCCCGGCCGGCGAGCGCGCCGCAGCTCTCGACCGCGCTGCCGACCTGATCGAGGAACGCATGACGGAGTTCATGGCGCTCTGCGTGCGCGAGGCCGGCAAGACGGTGGGCGACGCGGTCGCCGAGGTGCGCGAGGCCGTCGATTTCTGCCGCTACTACGCGGCGCGCGCGCGCCGACTTCGCCCAGCCGATCCGGCTGCCCGGGCCGACCGGCGAGCGCAACGAGATCGAGCTGACGGGGCGCGGCGTCTTCGCTTGCGTCAGCCCGTGGAACTTCCCGCTCGCGATCTTCCTCGGCCAGGCGACGGCGGCGCTCGCCGCCGGCAACACGGTGGTCGCCAAGCCGGCCGAGCAGACGCCGCTGATCGCCTGCCGCGCCGTCGAGGCGCTGCACGAGGCCGGCGTGCCGCGCGACGCGCTGCACCTCCTGCCGGGCGACGGGCCGGGCGTCGGCGCGCCGCTCGTCGCCGACCCGCGCATCGCCGGCGTGGCCTTCACCGGCTCGACGGAGACGGCGCAGGCGATCGCGCGGGCGCTGGCGGCCAAGCCGGGACCGATCGTGCCGCTGATCGCCGAGACCGGCGGGCAGAACGCCATCGTCGTCGACAGCTCGGCATTGCCGGAGCAGGTGGTGCAGGACGTGCTGGCGTCATCCTTCCAGAGCGCCGGGCAGCGCTGCTCCGCCTGCCGCGTGCTGTTCCTGCAGGAGGACGTGGCGGAGAAGGTGCTGCGCATGCTGTCCGGCGCCATGGCCGAGCTGGTCGTCGGCGATCCCGGCCTGCTGGCGACCGATGTCGGCCCGGTGATCGACGCGGGCGCCAAGGCGGCGCTCGACGCGCATGTCCAGGCGATCGGCAGGATTGGCCGCGTCGCCGCGCGGACCCCGTTGGGCA
>JAEULF010000165.1 GCA_016793965.1 Alphaproteobacteria bacterium
GCAGGCGCTGTCGCGCCCGGTCGGCGCCATCGCCAAGGGCAAGCGCGCCGACCTGCTGGTGCTCGACGGCCAGCACCCGACGCTGATCGACAAGGTCGATGACCTGGTTCTCGACACCCTGGTCTTCGCCGGCAACGGCAATCCGGTCCGCGACGTCGTCGTCGGCGGCCAATGGGTCGTGCGCGAGCGCCGTCACGTCCGCGAGGACGAGATCGTCGCGGCGTTCAGGAAGGCGATGTGGAGCCTGACGCAGGCGGCGTGAGCGCGCCGCTCACGCCTTCCCTGCCACCACCACCATGGCGGCGCTGCTCGGGAGGAACGGCCCGCCGTCGCCGTCCACGGCCTCGACCCAGGCGAAACCCGCCTGCAGCAGCCAGTCGCGGATCTCCGGCAAGGTGAACTGGCGGATGAAGAAGCGCAGGCGGCGCTCCGGCCGTCCGCCGCCGATGAACCGCCTGTCGATCCAGAAGCGGCCAGTGGCGACGTCGAACTCCTGGACGTCGATCATGGTCCGGCCCGCGTTCTCCTGGACCGCGTGCCGCTGGAAGCCCATCACGATGTAGTACGGGTTGACCAGGTCGATCGCCAGCCGCCGGCCGGGCTTCAGGACGCGGCACGCCTCCGCCAAGATGCTCCTGTTCTTCGCGTCGTCGCCCAGGCCGAAGGAGGTGAACCAGCAGAGAATGCCGTCGAAGCTGGCATCGGCGTAGGGGAGCGCCGCCGCGTCGCCGCGCCGATAGTCCACCTTCACCCCTGCTGCTGCCGCATCCGCCGCCGCGCGCTCCAGGAACACCGCCGAGCCGTCCAGCCCGTCGAGCTGGAAACCCTGCGCGGCCAGCCGGTTGGCAAGCCGGCCATGGCCGCAGCACAGGTCGAGCAGCCTCCCGCCTGGCGGCGGCTCCAGCACCTGCAGAGCGACCGCGACCTCCTTGTCGGAGCGCGGCGCGTCCACGAGCGGGTCATGCAGCAACAGGTAGTCGTCGTCGAACACGGCGCCGAGGACGTCGTCCTGGTCCGGCCGGGCTGCTTGCAGGGGCGCGGTCCCCGCCGTGCCGCCGCGCTGCGCCGTCATGCGGTCACGCGGTCCAGCGCGGTCTTGAACGTCGCCGGATCGACGTTGCCGCCGGAGCAGACGACGACGGTGGTCCGCCCGGCGGCCGCCAGCTTGCCAGAGAGGATCGCCGCGAGCGGCACCGCGCCGCCCGGCTCGATGACGAGCTTCAGGTTGCGGAACGCGTAGGCGATCGCGTCGAGCACCTCGTCGTCGGTCACGACCAGGCCGCCGGCCAGCCGCGTCCGGTTGATCGCGAAGGTGATCTCGCCGGGCGACGGCGCCAGCAGCGCGTCGCAGATCGACGTGGCGCCGGGCTTCAGCGTCACGCGCTTGCCCGCCTTGAGCGACTGCGCGTGGTCGTCGAAGCCGGCGGGCTCGGCGGTATAGACCTTGGTCGCCGGGCTCTCGGCTTCCACGGCCAGCGCGATGCCGGCGACCAATCCGCCGCCGCTGCAGCAGACCACGACCGAATCCGGGACGGCGCCGAGGGCGTGCGCCTGCGCGCACAGCTCCAGCCCGGCCGTGCCCTGGCCCGCGATGATGTCGGCGTCGTCATAGGGCGGCACCAGGACGGCGCCGCGCTCGCGCGCGATCCCGGCGGCGATCGCCTCGCGGCTCTCCTTCCAGCGGTCGAAGTGCCTGACCTCTGCGCCGTAGCCCTTGGTGTTCGTGACCTTGATGGCCGGCGCGTCGGACGGCATCAGGATGATCGCCGGGATGCCGAGCGCCTGCGCCGCCGATGCCACGCCTTGCGCGTGGTTGCCGGAGGAGAATGCCACGACGCCGGCGCGGCGCTGCTCCGGCGAGAGCTGGAGCAGCCGGTTGAGCGCGCCGCGGTACTTGAACGAGCCCGTGTGCTGCAGCGTCTCCAGCTTGAGCAGCACGCGCCCGCCCATGCGCTTGTTGAGCAAGGAATTCTCCAGGAGCGGCGTCATGACGATCCGCCCGCGCAGCCGGTCGGCGGCGGCGCGGACGTCGGCGATGCTAGGTGGGGCGATGCTGGGCAGGG
This sequence comes from Alphaproteobacteria bacterium, assembly GCA_016793965.1. Taxonomy (GTDB): domain Bacteria; phylum Pseudomonadota; class Alphaproteobacteria; order JAEULF01; family JAEULF01; genus JAEULF01. The sequence continues at coordinate 2,064 of JAEULF010000165.1, forward strand.
TCGGCGTCAAGTCTTGGCTCCGGTCGTGACGGGCGCGTTGGCGCCCGGGGTGAGTGGGGCGAGGGCCGTCCCGGGAGCGGGGCTTGCCGCCGGTGCGGCGCGCTCGTCGGCGACCGCGTGGGGCTCGTGGCGGCGCAGCGTGTCAAAGCTCCGGCAGGTGCCGCAGGTCGGCGCCCACCGGTCGGCGAGCGCTCCGCACGCCGTGCAGGTCCAGACCGGCGCCGAAGCGTCGGCCGCGCGCTCGAGCCAGCGGCGGACGTTCGCTGCATTGCCGCCAGGCGCTCCCTCGATCTGCGCCATCAGGCGGCAGAGCCGCGCGCTCGGCGGCACCTGGGTCGCCTGCGCGGCGTCGAGCTTGCGCCGCGCCAGGACATGGTCGCCGTGCAGCAGCGCGGCCTCGGCGACCGCGAGCATGCTCTCCGGGTGGTCCGGGCGCAGCTTCTCCAGCCGCTCGGCGAACTTGATCGCGGCGCCGCCGTCGCCGTCGAGCTTGGTGCCGAGGAAGCCGCGGCCGCGCGCGCGCGCCTTCAAATACGCCTGAGCGATCTCGACCGCCGGCGTCTCGGTCCACGCGCGCTCGAGCAACTTGACGGAAGCTCGGAAGCGACCCTCGTCGGCGTAGAGGGCGGCGAGCTTGGTGAGAGCCGGCACCAGGGCAGGATCATGCGTCACGGCCTCGCGCAGCAACTGGCGGGCATCGAGCGCATGGCCGCTTCGCTCCGCTTCGGCGCCGCGCATGAACAGGAGAAGTGCGCGCTTGCGCCGCGCCGCCGCTGCGTCGAGCGCATGCTCGCGCGCGGCGACCTGCAGCGTCTCGCCGGCCTCGATCCATTGCCCGGCGCGCGCCTGCAAGTCGAGCAGGACGCGCAGCGCCCACGCGGTGCGCGGTCGCAGCGCGACCGCCCGGCGCGCCAAAGCCAGCGCCTCCGTCTCGTCGCCCGCGCGCAGCGCTTGGACGAGCAGCCCGCGCACGCCCAGGAACTCGGTGTCCGGCTCGTCCAGCATGGACCCGAAATGCTTGCGCGCGACCTCGCCGTCGCCGCTGAGCTGCGCCGCTTCGGCCGCCAGGAGGAGCGCCAGGGGATCGTCGCGCAGGAGATCCTGGGCGACCTTGGCCTGCTTGGTCGCGTCGACCGGGTCTCCCGCGGCGATGGCGACCATGCCGCGGGTCAGCGCGCGGTAGCCCTTCTGCATCCGCGTGCTGCGGCGCCACGACAGCATGTCGGAGGGGGCCGAGAGCAGGGCGCTGAGCGCGCGCAACGCCCCCCATGCGGCGCCGGCCGCCAGCGCGAGCGCCAGGAGCATCATGCCGACGGACGTGTCGATCCGCCAGCCGAGCCACTCGATCGCGACGGTGCCCGGCTGGTCCGCCAGCCACACGACGGCGGCAACGACCAGCCCGGCCTGGAGGATGAACGCAACGGCGCGGATCATTTGGCGGCTGGGGCCGCAGGCCGGGCCAGGCCGCCGATGGCGGCAGCGGTCATCGCTGCGAGCGCGGATTCTGCGTCGAGCCGCGCCCGGGCGTCGGCCAACCAGGTCGCGGCGGCGGCGGCAGGGACCGCGGGCAGCGACCGGAGCGCTTCGACGCTGCCTTGGAGGTCGCCGGCACCCAGGCGCGCCTCCGCGCGCGCCAGCAGGGCGCCGGCCGTCGCCTGGGCTTGGTTGCCCTTGGGATCGCTTTGACCGGACGCGTCGGAAGTCGGCCGGATCGACACGAGCTCTGCGAGGCGCTGCAGCGTCCGATCGACGAGCGTGCCGTCCGAGCCGGCAAGCGCCGCGCGCGCCGCTGCGCGAGCCATGTCGGGGAAGCGCTCGCGCAGTCGCGCCAGGGTCGGGATGCCCGCCCGCGCGTGCGGCGCCAGCGCGTCGACGCGCGCGGCCCAGCCGGGCTCGGAGGGTGCCAGGCCGCGCAACGTGGCGATCTCGTCGGCGAACGGGGACCCGGAGGCGATAGCGGCGCGCAGCTGACCGACGGCGAGCAGAAGCGCCGCCTCCTCGCCGCCGCCGCGGCGTGCCTTGGCATCCAGGGCCGCCACCGTCCGCTGCACCGGCGCCAAGGCGCCCTCGATCGCCGCGACGCGCCCAGCGATCGCTCCCAGCGACCGCTCGATCTCCGCCTTCTGGGCGTCAAGGCCCGCGGCCGTGGCCGGCTCGGGGCGGTCGAGCACCGATGCGACGCGCTGCTCGATGGCAGCCGCGCGCTGGCTCGCCGCCTCGGCGCGCGCCCGGATCCTGTCGACCCGCTCGTTCATCGCCGCGACGACGGAATCGAGCCGCGTCGCGATCTCGTCGCCGACGCGGGTGCCCATCTCGTCGATCGATGCCGCGACGAACGTCTCGAGCGCCGAGACGCGCTGGCGGATCTGGTCGATCTCCTGGGCGACTCCCTCGCTGAAAGTGCCCTCCTCCTCCTCTTCGGCCGGCCTGCCGTTCAGGGCGGAGATCTGCCATTGCATGGCGCTGACCTGCTCGCCGAGCTGCGCCAGGTCCTCGCGCAGCTTTGCGAGAGCGTCGCCCGTTGCCGGCTCCGGCATGCGCGAGCGCAGCCGCTGCTCGATCGCGGCGACGCGCGCAACCAGGGCTTGTGAGTCGCCGCCTCCTGCTTGCTGCAGCCGTCGCTCGATTTCCGCCACGCGCGCCTCGATCGCCGCGACCGCTTGGCGGTCGCCCGCCGCAGGCGGCGGCTGCAAGCTCGCCGGCACGAAGGGACGCAGGGCCGGCGCCCAGAGCGGCTCGGTCAGAGCCGCCGCCGCGACCAGGAGGGCAAGCGCTGCAAGCGCCGATGCCGTCCGGCCGCCGCGCGGCGGTGCCGTCGTCACGACGGCTACGTCCATTGGCTTCGGTCCCGAGCCGGCCGCCGCCGCCGCGCCCGGCGCCGCGCTGTCGGTCGGCTCCGTCGAACTCGCCGTCATGCCGCGGTTGCCTTCTCGATGGTGCCGGTTCCAGTCCGTCCGTTGCCCGCACGGGCGCAGGCCGCGCGCCGTCGAGAGCTTCGGGCCTGCCAGGATCCTCCATTTCTACAGCAATCGCCGCGCGCTCGCCGCAATTTTTGCCGCTCGATTCAACCGGCCACGACGCAGGCGACGAGGGCATCGCCGTCGGGATGCGGCGCAGCGACTACGCGCGCCCAGGGCAACCGGCGCGCCGCCGCGGCGACTGCGCCGCTGATGCACCATGCGGTCAGCGCGCGGCAGCCGGGCGCGAGCCCGGCCTTGTCCGCCAAGTCGGCGAAAACCTCCACGGTGCGGGTCGAGAAGAAGAGCACGCCCTGCACGCGATCGGGGTCATCGGGACCGGCGGACCGGCGGGCGGGATCGAGCGCGCGCTGCAGCGGTTGGGACAGCGAATGCGTCGCGGCCGCCTCGTAGAGGATGATCTCGCGCGTGGCGAAGCCCTCGCGGGCGAGCGCGCCGGCCACGTCGAACCCCTTGTCGCGACCGCGCACGTGCAGCATCACCGACTCGGCGACGGCGTCGCCGCCGGAGACCGCCTGCAGCTCGCTGCCCAGCCGTCCCTCCGCGGCATCTGCCATCGCCAGCTTCACGAGCGCCTCGCCGTCGCCCTGCGCGCTGCGCACGGTGCCGAATCCCGCCTCGCGCGCCACCGCGGCCGTCGCGTCGCCGGTGGTGTACACGGTCAGCGCCAGCGCGTCGGCCGCATCACGGAGCCGGACGTCGGCGCGCGGCCGCTCCGCCGCCTTGCTCTCGGCGGTGACGAAGGCGTGGACGAAGCTGCGCACGCCGTTGGCGCTGGTGAAGAGGAGCGCCCGGACTCCCGTCAGGTCGATGCCGGTGCCCGGACGGAAGCGGATGCTCAGCATCGGCTCGATCAGCACCTTGAACCCTGCGGCCCGCAATCGCTCGGCCACGGGGATCGCGTCGTCGAGCGGTCGCGTCACCACGAGGCAGCCGCGGCCGGACCGCGCCGCAGCTGCCTCCCCCGGGCGCGCCGCACTCGGCCGGCGCGCTTCCGCCATCGTCGCGGCCGTCTTGCGATAGGCATTGAGCGGATTGCTCAAGACGCCCGCGCCTCAGGGCGCCAGGTAAGATGGGCCGGCGCGGCGCAGCAACTCCTGACCGAGGTCACCGCCCAAGGCAGTTGCGTCGGCCGCGGCGCCGCGCCGCTCGCCGCGCACCGCATGGCTGCCGTCGGGCTTGGCGACGAGCGCGCGCAGGAAGATCCGGTCGCCGGCAAGGGTGGCGAAGGCCGCGATCGGCGTCCGGCATGAGCCGTCGAGCGCGGCCAGGCAGGCGCGCTCCGCGGCCACGCGGACGCCCGAGGCCGCGTCATGTAGCGCTGCCAGCAGCTTCCGCATCCGCGCGTCGGCAGACCGGATCTCGATGCCGATGGCGCCTTGCGCCACCGCCGGGAGCATCTCCTCCGGCTCGAGCACCGCGCTCGGCTGCGCCTGCGCGCCAAGCCGGCGCAATCCCGCCATCGCAAGCAGCGTCGCGTCCACCGCGCCGTCCTTCAGCTTCTGCAGCCGTGTCCCGACATTGCCGCGGAACGAGACCACGCGCAGGTCCGGTCGCGCCAGGAGCAGGAGCGCCTGGCGGCGCAGGGACGCGGTCCCGACGACGGCGCCGGCGGCCAGGGCCGACAGGCCCGTGCCCTCGCCGCGCAGGAAGAGCGCGTCGCGCGGGTCCTCGCGCGGCAGGATGCAAGGGATCTCGAGCTCGTCGGGCAGCCAGGTCGGAACGTCCTTCATCGAGTGCACGGCGGCATCGATGCTCCCGGCGAGCAGGGCTTCTTCGATCTCCTTGGTGAACAGGCCCTTGCCGCCCGCTTCCGAGAGCGGGCGGTCTTGGATGCGATCGCCGGTCGTCTTGATGACGACGATCTCGATCGCGCCGGGGGCGGCCAGATCAGGATGCGCGGCTGAGAGCCGAGCCTTGGTCTCCTCGGCTTGCGCCAACGCAAGCGGGCTGCCGCGGCTGCCCAGGCGAACGCGGGTGTTGGTCATGCTCGAACCTCTAGCCGGGCCGCCAAGCGTTGGGAAGCGTCATCGCGGCCGATCACTCGCGACGGGCCTCGACAGTGCCGCGCCGCGCCACCATGGTCACGCGCATGCGCATCCTCGGCATCGAGACCAGCTGCGACGAGACGGCCGCCGCCGTGGTCGACGGCTCGGCTCCTTCGGGTACCCGCCTCCTGTCCCATCGGCTGCTCAGCCAGACGGCGGAGCATGCGGCGTTCGGCGGCGTGGTGCCAGAGATCGCGGCACGCAGCCATCTCGACCACGTCGACCGGCTGGTCGGCGAGGCGATGGGCGATGCCGGACTGAGCTTCGACGCGATCGATGGCGTGGCGGTGACCGCCGGGCCAGGGCTGATCGGCGGCGTCATCGTCGGCGTGATGACGGCGAAGGCGATCGCCGCCGTGACGGGAAAGCCCTTCCTCGGCGTCAACCACCTGGAAGGCCATGCGCTCAGCGTCCGGCTGGAAGCGGACGTGCCGTTCCCCTACCTGCTGCTCCTCGTCTCAGGCGGCCACTGCCAGCTGCTCAGCGTGGATGGCGTCGGCCGCTACCGCCGGCTCGGCGGCACTCTCGACGATGCCGTCGGCGAAGCGTTCGACAAGACAGCGAAGATGCTCGGGCTCGGCTTTCCCGGCGGTCCGGCGGTGGAGCGTGCCGCGCGGGCGGGCGACGCGAAGCGCTTCGCGCTGCCGCGCCCCATGCTGGGCCGGCCGGGTTGCGACTTCTCGTTCTCCGGCCTGAAGACTGCGGTGCGCCAGGCGGCCACGGCGCTTGCCGCAGCGGGCGCGGGCGGCGAGCGCGACGTCGCGGACCTGTGCGCGAGCTTCCAGGCCGCGGTGGCGGCTGTCCTTGCTGATCGCGCGCGACACGCCATGCGGGCGTTCGAGCGCTTGCACGAGGAGTCGACGCGGACCTTCGTCGTCGCCGGCGGCGTTGCCGCCAATGCCATGCTGCGGGCGTCTTTGGAGGCGGCGGCGGCGTCCGAGGGCTTCGCCATGGCGGCGCCGCCGCCCTGGCTATGCACGGACAACGGCGCGATGATCGCCTGGGCGGGAGCGGAGCGGCTCCGCCTCGGCCTGGTCGACTCGCTCGACCTCGCGCCGCGGCCGCGCTGGCCTCTCGACGAGTTGTCCCGGGCTGCGGGCTAGCGGCGCTGCTGCTGCGCCGGCGGCGCGGTCGGGCGGAACAGCGTGCGGCCGCCTTGGTTGGGCGCGTCGCCGGTGCAGCGGAAGCCCACCATGTCGAGGCCGATGTCCGTCGGGTTGGCGTGCCTGATGGTGACGCGCACGCCGTCCGGGTCGCTCGCCCAACCGCCGCCGCGCATGACGACGCGCCCCGTCTGGCCCTCGAACGGCGTCGCCGTCCATTCCCAGACGTTGCCTGCCATGTCGAGGGCGCCGAAGGGCGAAGCCCCGGCGGAGAACACGCCTGTCGGCCAGGTATAGAGGTAGCCGTCCGCGGTCGACGGCGCGCAGCAGGCGGGCTGGCCGATGTTGGCCCGGATCGGCTGTCCGGCGAGCAGAGGCGGCTCGTTGCCCCATGGATACTTGCGCCCGTCGGTGCCGCGCGCGGCGAACTCCCACTCCTGCTCGCGCGGCAGGCGCAACCCTGCCCACCGGCAGTAGGCTTCGGCGTCGGATTGGCTCACTTGCACGACCGGGTGGTCGGCCAAGCGCTCGACCGTGGAGCCAGGGCCATGCGGCGTGCGCCAGCTGGCGCCCTGGACGAAGACCCAGTTGCCGTCGATGAAGACGTATCCGCCGCCCGCGCGCTCGGGATCGGTGACCCGGCCGGTGGTCTCGATGAACGCCCCGAACTCGCGGTTGCTCACTTCGTTGCGCATGATCCTGAAGGGTCCGACGCGCGTCCAATAGGTCGGCTCGTCGGCTGCGCCCAGCGGATTGCCCATCAGGAACTCGCCGCCTGGCACGTCGATCAGGATGATGTCGAGGGTGCGCGGTCCTGTCTGCGGGGGCGGGCTCGGCTGCGGTGCGGGATCGCGCATCGGCGCGGGATAGGGGGCCATCTGGGCCATGGCGGCCGTCACCGGCCCGGCGAGAGCGAGCGCCGCGCAGCTAAGGCCGAAGGCCGCCGCGAGTCCTGGACGGCGAGAGGGACGAGAGCTGACGTGCTGCGGTCGCATGGGGTTCAGGCCTCCGGCACCGCGGCCGTGAAGGATGTGAATCGGTTTGGGTTCAGGCTGGCGTGTTAACGTTAATAGATTGCGAACGAGGCTGGAGGCCTCTGCCCCCGCCACGACGTCGAGACGCCGAGTTCGCAGTTGAACCCTGTCGATTCACTGACCATGGTGCGGCGCGGCGCGCGGAGGGATGCATGAATCACTGGTTGGTCAAGACCGAGCCCGAAACCCATTCCTGGGACGACCAGCTGCGCCAGGGGACGAGCCCATGGGACGGCGTGCGCAACCACCAGGCCGCCGCCAACTTGCGCGCCATGAAGGCAGGCGACCTGGCGTTCTTCTACCACTCCGGCGCCGAGCGTCGGATCGTCGGCGTCGTGCGCTGTACCCGGGAGGCCTACCCGGACCCGTCCGACGCCACCGGCAAGTTCGTCATGGTCGACGTCACGACGGTCGCACCGATGCCGAAACCGGTGACTCTGGCCGCTATCAAGGCCGACCCGGCGCTGGCGGACATCTGGCTGGTCAAGCATTCGCGCTTGTCCGTGATGCCGATCGACGCAGCGGCGTGGAAGCGGATCTGCAAGATGGGCGGCATGGCATGAGCGCAGCCGGGACGGTTGGACCCGCACTGTGCAGGCTCGACGCCCTGCCCGATGGCGGGTCGATCGCGCTGCGCGATCCCAGGCAGCCGGCGGGGAGCTGGGAGCCCAACATCGCGCTCGTGCGCCGCGACGGCGCGGTCTTCGCCTATCGGAACGACTGCCCGCATCGCAACACGCCGCTCGACCTTGACGACGGGCGGATCCTGTCGCCGGACGGCGCGTACATCATGTGCCGGACCCACGGGGCGCTTTTCGCCATCGACACCGGCCTCTGCATCGCCGGACCTTGCGCCGGAGATCGTTTGACCGCGGTCTCGGTGGCCGTCATCGACGGCGAGGTGAGGCTTGCCTAGGTCTCGCCGACAAAGGTCTGGTAGGCGTCTGCAACGGCCGTCGCTGCGGCGGCGTGGATGCGCTCGCCATGTTCCGGGCGAGACAAGGTGGGATCGGACCCGATGCGTCCGTCAGGGAATCGGCGGCGGTAGTCAGCGGCACCGAAAAAGTGGCTGACCGGCGCGATGCGCGGCGACATGCCGGCGGCCGGCACCGGCTTGATGTGGTCGCGGTAGAGGTACTGCGTGACCGAGACCTCGCTCGCCGTCGCATGCATGCCCTCGGCGTTGCCGTAGAGGTCGCGCGACAGCGCCTTGACCGGGGCGAAATCCCACCAGTTCACGAGCTTGCAGCGGATCTCCGGCCGGTTCGACGGCATCGCGCCGATGCCGCCTGCCGCTTCGGCCGTGATCTCGGCGAACGCGGCATTCGCCGTGGCGACGTTGCCGCCATGGCCGTTGACGAAGAAGAACCGCGTGAAGCCCGCGCGCGCCAGCGACAGCACATAGTCGTGGATGTAGGCTATGAGCGTCGTCGGGCGCAGCGAGATCGACCCCGTGAAGCCGAGATGATGCAGCGCCATGCCCACCGAGATGGTCGGCCCGACCAGGGCGCCCGTCTTGTCGCCGGCGGCCGCGCCGATCGCCTCGGCCGTGATGGCGTCGGTCCCGATCAGGCCCGTCGGCCCGTGCTGCTCTGTCGAGCCGATCGGAATGATGATCCCGGTCGAGCGCTTCAGGTAGTCCTCGACTTCGGGCCAGGCGGCGAGATGGAGCAGCATGGGGTGTCCTTGGTTTCCAGGCGCGATCGGTCGGCGCCGTGCCCACCTTACGGCCACTTGCCGCGGCGCGCGAGAGGCGCTCAGGGGCTTGCCTAGAGCGCGGCGGTCGTGAGAGATCGACGGTTGGGACGGATGACGACGCCGTGCGTGTCGCAAAGACGCGGCTGATCAGCAGGGGGAATGCCCGAAGCCATGAGCCAGACCTCGATGTTCGCAGTGCCGGAAGCGATCGCCGCCGATGCGTGGGCCGACGCGGCCAAGTACGACAAGATGTACGCGGAGTCGATCGCGAACCCGGAGAAGTTCTGGGCCGAGCAGGCGAAGCGGATCAAGTGGATCAAGGCGCCGACGAAGATCAAGGACGTGTCCTACGATCTCGCCGACTTGCATATCCGCTGGTACCACGACGGCGTCCTCAACGTCAGCGAGAACTGCATAGACCGGCACCTGGCGGCGCGCGGCAGCCAGACAGCGATCATCTGGGAGGGCGACAGCCCGTCGGAGAGCAAGCACATCAGCTATGCGGAGCTGTCCGAGAACGTGAACCGGCTCGCCAATGCGCTGAAGGGCAAGGGCGTCAAGAAGGGCGACCGGGTCACGATCTACATGCCGATGATCCCGGAAGCGGCCTACGCGATGCTCGCCTGCGCGCGCATCGGCGCCGTTCACTCCGTGGTGTTCGGCGGCTTCTCGCCGGAGTCGCTCGCCGGGCGCATCCAGGACTGCGATTCGAACGTGCTCATCACGGCCGACGAGGGCTTGCGCGGCGGCAAGAAGGTCCCGCTCAAGGCCAACGCCGACGAGGCGCTGAAGACCTGCCCGTCGATCAAGGCGGTGATCGTGTGCCGGCGCACCGGCGGTGCCGTGGCGTGGAAGGAGGGCCGCGACTTCTGGATGCACGAGCTGTGCGCCGCCGCGTCGCATGACTGCCCGCCGGAGCCGATGGCGGCCGAGGATCCGCTGTTCATCCTCTATACGTCGGGATCGACCGGCAAGCCGAAGGGCGTGCTGCACACCAGCGGCGGCTACCTGACCTTCGCGTCCATGACGCACCAGTACGTGTTCGACTACCACGACGGCGAGATCTACTGGTGCACCGCCGATGTCGGCTGGGTGACCGGGCACAGCTACATCGTCTACGGCCCCCTCGCCAACGGCGCCACGTCGCTGATGTTCGAGGGCATCCCGAACTACCCGGATTCAAGCCGCTTCTGGCAGGTCATCGACAAGCACAAGGTCAACATCTTCTATACCGCGCCGACGGCGATCCGCGCGCTGATGCGCGAGGGCGAGGACCCGGTCAAGCGCACCAGCCGCAAGAGCCTGCGCATCCTCGGCTCGGTCGGCGAGCCCATCAACCCGGAGGCCTGGCTCTGGTACCACCGCGTGGTCGGGGACGGCCGCTGCCCGATCGTCGACACCTGGTGGCAGACCGAGACGGGCGGCATCCTGATCACGCCTCTGCCCGGCGCCATCCCGACGAAGCCGGGCTCTGCGACCAAGCCCTTCTTCGGCATCCGACCGATCATCGTCGACAACGAGGGCAAGCAGCTCGAGGGCGCGACGGAGGGCAACCTCTGCATCGCCGACAGCTGGCCCGGTCAGATGCGCACGGTCTACGGCGACCACAAGCGCTTCGGCGAGACCTACTTCTCGACCTTCAAGGGCCGCTATTTCACCGGCGACGGCTGCCGGCGCGACGCCGACGGCTATTACTGGATCACCGGCCGCGTCGACGACGTCATCAACGTCTCCGGCCATCGCATCGGCACGGCCGAGGTCGAGAGCGCGCTGGTCGGCCACCAGAAGGTCGCCGAGGCGGCAGTGGTCGGCTACCCGCACGACATCAAGGGCCAGGGCATCTACGCCTATGTCACCCTGAAGGTCGGCCAGAACCCGTCGGACGAGCTGCGCAAGGAGCTCGTCGCGTGGGTGCGCAAGCAGATCGGGCCGATCGCGTCGCCCGACCTGATCCAGTGGGCGCCGGGCCTGCCGAAGACGCGCTCGGGCAAGATCATGCGCCGCATCCTGCGCAAGATCGCTGCGAACGACCACTCGAACCTCGGCGACACCTCGACCCTTGCCGATCCAGGCGTCGTCAACGAGCTCGTGCAGAACCGCCTGAACCGCGCATGACAGCGGCTGCGACGGACGTGCCCGCGGCCGACCCGGCCGCCGGCGCGCCCGTCGTCACCGTCGTCGTCCCGGCGTTCAACGCGGCGGCGACGCTGCCGGTGGCGGTCGCTTCCGTGCGCGGCCAGAGCGAGAGCGCCTGGGCCTTGGTCGTGGTGGACGACGCATCCACCGACGGGACGCATGCGGTCGCTGAGAAGATGGCGTCCTTCGAGCGGCGCCTGACCCTGCGCAGCTTGCGCGAGAACGCCGGCCGGGCCGCGGCAAGGAATGCCGGCGCGGCCGGGGCCCGCAGCGAGTTCCTGGCGTTCCTCGATGCCGACGACGCCTATCATCCGCGCTTCATCGAGGCCTGCGTCGCCGGTTTGCGCGCGCACCCGGAGCTTGACGCCATCAAGGTCCTTCCCGATGTCCCGGGCATGACCTTGGAGCCGCCACGCTTGCGTGCGGTCGCGAACAGCCTGGTCACCAACATGGTCGTCCGGCGCGCAGCCTTCGAGGCGGTCGGAGGCTTCCCCGACGATCCGGAGTTCCGGCGCTCGTCCTATGGCGGCGAGGACATCGCCTTCATGGTGCTGCTCAGCCAGCGCTTTCGGCATGGCTGGATCGAGGCACCGCTCTATCGGCATGCCTGGCGGGCCGGCGGGCATCTCGACCGGTTCGTCAACCGGACGCGGATCGAGAACGGCAAGCTGGTCCATCTGCCGCCGCCGGAGGGCGACGACGAGCCCCGCCGGGTCGCGGCCGCAGTCCAGCGGCAGCTTGATGCCTACAAGGCCCGTCTTGGCGGGCGCTGACCCGGCCGGATTGCCGCGACGCCACGGCTTAATCGCAAATCAACGCCTCGGCGGCACGGTTGACCGCCGCGATCGAACGTGGCTGGTGCTGGCGGGATCGGACCTCGCCTGGCTCGACGGAGAAGCGTCATGCGCAAGATGGCGACCCAAGAGGCGGTCTTCGCAGCGGCGCGCCGCCTTGTGGCCGAGGGGCGAGAAGCCTCGTCGCGTGCGGTGCGCGACGCGCTGGGAGGCGGGTCCCTGGCCACCATCCAACGGTACCTGCGCGCGTGGCGCGGCGGCGTGGAACCGACCGACGGGGCGGAGACGGATCAGGCGCTGGCGGACGACGACCCGGGAGCAAGCGCGCCAGCCTTGCCGGTTGCTGCGGCCCGAGCCGGCGCGCCGGCCGCAGTCGCGGCCCTTGCGGAGCAGCTCGCGACGATCGAATCGCGCCTCGACGACCTGACGCGCGTGATCATCGGATTTCGGACCGATGTCGGCGCCGAGCCCGATCCGCGCGGCGACGCCGGCTCTGGGCAGCCGGTTGCCTTGGCGTCGGAGATGCAGGCGTTGCGCGACATGTTGACGGACCTCACGCTTCTCGTGCGGCAGCAGGGCGGCCTACCGGTCGCTCACGCCGGCGATGCGCGGCCGGATCGTGCTGTCGCCGCCGTCGAGGACCTGCGCCGCGAGCTCAAGATGACGGTGATGGCTTTGACGCCGTTGCAGGAAGAGCTCATCCGCCTGCGCGCCGAGCGCGACCGCCTTTTGGCCGACCAGGCGCGCTTCGTGGCGGAGCGGGACGCCGCTCAGGCGGAAGTGCTCGTGCACCGGCAGATCGTAGCCCTGCGCGACGACGATCGGGCGTCGATGCAGGCTGCGGCGCGAGGCGCGGCCGAGCGGCACTGAGCGCGACCGAGCGTCAGGCGCGTTGGCGGCGTTGGCGGCGCTGCGGCTCGTCGTAGACGGACCGGCTATAGGCTTGCAGGTCGTTGAAGATGCGATCGGCGTCGAGCAGCGACGCGGCGCGACCCTTGTCCTTGAGGAGGCCAGCCTTCTCGGCGAGGGCCAGGATCGTCGTGACAGCCTGGTGACTTTCCAGGGTGGTCATGCGGGTCGGCCTCCCTCGGCGCAGGTTCGGCGGCGCGGGCCGGATCCCCGCTCGCGCCGGCGCCAAGGGTCGCAATTCGTGGTTAAGGAACTGCAAAGACAGCGGAATCCAGACTGCTGGCCGATTTCCCCTTGACAGTCGAGCCGGCGTCATTCTGTTGCCCTTTGTGTTACCGGCGCGGGAAGGCTGCTCCGCTGTGCAAGCCTTGATGTCGCCGCGAGGAACGAAGCGTCGTCGCGCCCATGGCACTGCGCCAGGTCGACGCGCTGAGGAGTGAGCGATGGTCGAGCGTATCCCTCCGGCCCAGCCGCTGATCGCGCCGCTCCAGGCGCCGGTCCTGCAGCAGCCGCTTGAGCGGCCAGACCGCGCGCAGAACTCCGGTCCTGCTGCGCTGCAGCCGGGCGCTCCTTCGATCCGTCCGCAGGATCGTTCGCCAGCCGACCGTTCCGTCTCCGGCGACCGTAATGCCGAGACGGCGCGCGATCGCAGCGCCGGCACCCGTCCGCAGCCGGTCGTATCCCGCCCGCTCAACCAGCCGCTCATCCTGAACCAAGAGGCGCCGACGCCGGCGGAGATCGCGACCGAGCCGGCGACGGTCCAGCCGGCGCCGCGTCCTTCGACCGCTGAAGCGCCGTCGTCCGCGACGCCGACGCCGCTGACCGGCAACGTCCAGGCGGCGGCGATCGCCAGCGACGCCCTGCCGCGCCGTCCGGAGCAGGGCCCGCCCTCTGATCGCTCTGTCCCGGCGCCGACGGCGGAGGTCGGCATCCCGACCGCAGCCGAGACGGCGGATCCGGTCACGCCCGCCCGACGCCAGGAAACCCCGGCCGAACTCCGCGACGACAGCTTGGAGCAGGCGGCGCTTGCCGAGGAACGGGCTCCGGCGCCGCAGCCGGCGACGACCGAGGACGTGGTCGTGCGCGATGCGCGCACCACGCCGTCGCTTGTCGAGGCTCCCTTGCTCGGCACGACCGGAGACCGCGGCTCGGCTCTGCCGCCGCGCCCCGCGGACGCGGCCGTCCCCCAGGGGCCAGCTACGCCGGCCGGCGCCGACGCCGACATCGGCGCAGGGCTCGTTGCTGCCGTCGCCGAGAGCTTGCCGGTCAGTGCGCCCGGAGTCCCGCCGATTGCCCAGGCTGGCGCGCCGGGCAGTCTGGCTTCGACGGGCAGCATCGTCGCCCTCGCTGCCGAGTCCGAGGCGACACCAGCGTTTGAGCCGCCGGCCGCCGTGCCCGGCGCAGTCGATAGCCCGGCGCCGCCGACGACGGACGGCGGACCGATCGTCGCAGGCGCTGTTGCGGCAGGCGGGGCTGCGCTGACGGCGGCCAACCGTGCCGACTTCGTGCCGTCCGCCGATCCGGCGGAGACTGTCGCTCTGCAGTCCGGTCCTGCCTCCGAGGCGACGGCGGCCTTGCCGGACCCGCGGGCGCAGCTCTTCACGCCGGCAGCGGACCCCCAGGAGACGGCGGTGCCGCCGCGCGAGCCGGTGCAGACCGGAGCGCCGCGCGGCGCGGCGGTCGAGGCCGGCCGGCCGCTGCAATTGGCGCAGCCGTCGATCAACCCGCAGGAGCGCGATGCTGGCGTGCCGAGCGAGGCGACGCCGCGCGGCGCCGAGGCGCCTGACGCCATCCTGCCGCAGGGCGGCCCGCCGATCGGGCAGGGCGCGCCGTTGGCGACGGTCGACTCAGGCGCGCTCGATGCTGAGCGCAAGCCCGACGTCAGCGAACGGGCGCAGGTCATCGTCGGTCCCGACTTCGGCGGCGGCGCCCAGGTGGCGAACCAGGCGACGGCCGAGCCGCGCCTGCAGACGCCCGACGTCGAGCAGCCGGGCCAGATCCAGTCCACGTTCGCAGGCGCTTTGCTGACCAACGAGGGGATCGCGAGCGCGTCGCCGTTCCGCGTCGTGGCGAACGATCCTGTCGAGATCGTGACGCGCGACCAGTTGGTCGAGATCGCGCGCGAGCTGAGCTTCGACGACGTCGGTCCGCGCGCCGCGCCTCCGATCCAGGAGATCGTCAACGCCAATCCGACGGCGGACCCCGCTGAGAACTTCGCGCCGGAGGACCTGCTGGTCGCGCTGGCGCCAGCGCAGGGCAACCAAGCGGACGGAACGCCGGTCGCGGCGCCGCGGCCGCAGTCGGACATCGCCGAAACGTCCAGCCCGACGCGCGTCAATCCCGCTGCTGATGCGCAGCGCCAGCCCGAGGCGACTCTGCGGCCCGACCAGCAGGCGCAGGCGTTGGGCGCGGCCGATGCCGATCGTGGCGCAGAGGCGCCGGCGGTGCGCAGCGAGTCTCTGGTCAGCGATCCGGCGAACCGCCCGGGATCGGCGTCGCTGGTGCGCCCGACCGAGGAGACGATCGATCCGGCTGCGAGCGACGTCGTGTCGGCCGCCGCGCCGGCGGGCGTCGGCTTGAACGGCGGGCGCAGCAGCGCCGGCGAGGCGCTGACGGAAGGCCCGTCCACGGCGCCGCGCCCTGTGGACATCACGCCGCCGGGCGTGGTCGACGTGCAGACCCAGTTGCGCCGGGAGATCCAGGTCGACCGGGCGCGCGAGGCGGCCCTGTCCGCGGCTGGCGTCGTCAGCGCCGGCAACCCGATCGCCACCGATATCGGCTACGACGGCGAGATCGTCGTGATCGACAGCAAGGAAGCGGCCCGGCAGGTGATCTCCGAGGGCCCTGCAGGCCCGGGCGGTCCGGCGGCGACGCCGGCCCAGTTCACCCAGCTGCGCGAGACGCTGCGGGCCATCACCTTCACCGGCCCGGTGCGGGGCAGCACGGTCGATCAGTTCGTCTGAGGATTTGAGCGACACAGGAACGGCCGCGCCCGCTGGCGCGGCCGCTTCCGTCCGTCGACTGCGCGCGCCGCCGCGCTTGCCGCGGACCGGCGACCGATCAAGCTGAGCGGAGCGCGTCGGCGAGCAGCGCGCGAAGATGCGGCAGGAGCTCGCCCTCGAACCAGGGATTCCGCCGCTGCCACGCCGTCGTGCGCCAGCTCGGATGCGGCGTCGGGACGACGCCAGGGGCGAAGTCGCGATACCGTCGCACCGTCTCCGTCATCGAGCGGCCTCGATCGCGGCCGAGGTGGAACGCTTGCGCATAGGATCCGACAAGGATGATGAGGCGCAGGCGCACGAGGTGCTGCGCCAAACGCGCCTGCCATTCCGGTGCGCACTCCCGCCGCGGCGGCAGGTCCGCGCCGGCCACGGTGCCGGGATAGCAGAGTCCGATCGGCAGGATGGCGATGCGCGCGGCGTCGTAGAACGTCGGCCGATCGACGCCGAGCCAACCCCGGAGCCGATCGCCGCTCGGGTCGTTCCAGGGGATGCCGGAGGCATGCACGCGAGCGCCCGGCGCCTGGCCGACGATCAGGACCCTGGCCGTCGTAGCGAGGCGGAAGACCGGCCTGGGAGCGTGCGGGAGCACGTCCGCGCAGACCTGGCACCGCCGCGCCGCTCGGATCGCATCGGCGAAGGATTCCGCCGGCAGGGTCACGGCAGCCCGGCAAGAAGGGCCTCAACGTAGCGGGGCACGAGCGCTGTTGCCGGACCGTAGAGGCGTTCGACGAAATTCGAGTGGCCTTCGGACGGCTCAAGGTTGAGCTCCACCGTGTGCGCAATGCCGCGCATGCGGACCTCATGCACGAAGCCGGCGGCCGGGTAGACGTTGCCGGAGGTGCCGATCGAGACGAACAGCCCGCAGGCGTCGAGAGCTCCGGCGATCTCGTCCATGTAGAGCGGCATCTCGCCGAACCAGACGACGTGCGGGCGCAGGCTGCCGCTGGCGCCGCATGCCTCGCAGGTAAGGCTCACGTCCAGGTCGCTCAGGCAAGGCGCGACGTTGCCGCACGCGGCGCAGCGCGCTTTCAAGAGCTCGCCGTGCATGTGCAGCAGGGTGCGCGTGCCAGCCCGCTCGTGCAGGTCGTCGATGTTCTGCGTGACGACCAGGACGCCGCCCGGCCAACGCGCCTCCAGCGCGGCGAGGCCGTGGTGCGCGGCGTTCGGCTGGATCGACGGGTCGAGCAAGCCGCGCCGCCGCGCATTGTAGAATGCGTGCACGCGCGACGGGTCGCGCGCGAACGCCTCCGGCGTGGCGACGTCCTCGATCGCGTGCCGCGCCCAGATGCCGTCCTTGTCGCGGAAGGTGTGCAGCCCGGACTCGCGCGAGATTCCCGCCCCGGTCAGGACCACGATCGGCGCGGACTTGTCGATGGCCGGGCTCATGGCGTGATGCTGCCGCCGCGGGCGCTAGTTTTCCAGCGGATACTCCGCTTCCGGCCGATAGATCTGGCCCTCGCGCGAGGCGTGGCTGGAGAACAGCGTGAAGCGGTCGACGCGCACCCCAGGTATCCGCAGCAGGGCATGGTGCTGCAGGAAGGCATGCAGGTGCCGGTCGGGCGCCTCGCGGAGCTTGGCCAGGGTCACGTGCGGGGAGAACTTGCGCGTCTCGGGCGGCTGGCCGGACCTGACGACGGCGGACTCGACCCGGTCGCGCAGCGCCTCGAGCGCTGGGCTCGGCTCCACGCCCGCCCAGAGCGCATGCGCGCCCTTGCTGCGCGACGCCCCGAAAACGCCGACGCCGGAGAGCGACAGGTCGAACGGAGCGCCGTCGATGGCGAGAAGGGCGGCATCGATGTCGTCCAGGGTGCCGTAGTCGACGTCGCCGATGAAGCGCAGCGTCAGGTGCAGCCCCTCCGGTCGCGCCCAGCGCGCGTTGGGCACGCCGCCGGACAGCAGCGCCAAGTGCTGGCGTGCGCGCGCGGGCAGCGGGACGGCGACGAAGACCCTGAGCATGGCGAAGGCGTCGCCCAAGCGACCGTGGTCAAGGACAGGGGTTCGAGATCTCGGCATGCACCGCGTCGATCTCGGCCAGGACCGAGTCGGGCAGCTTGACGTCGATGCTCGCGATGTTCGCCTTCAGCTGCTCCATGCTCGTCGCCCCGACGATCGTGCTCGTCAGGAACGGGCGCTGGTGGCAGTAGGCGAGCGCCATGGTCGCCGGGTCGAGGCCGTGCCTGCGCGCCAGGGCGACGTAGCGCTCCGTGGCGGCGATCCCGGCCTTCGTCAGGTAGCGCTTGTAGTCGGGGAAGAGCGTAAGCCGCGCCTTGGGCGGCGTCGCGCCGCC
>JAEULF010000173.1 GCA_016793965.1 Alphaproteobacteria bacterium
CAGCCGCCTGGCCGCCGCCCTGGGCGGCCGCCTGGGCTCCGCCCTGCGCCACCGCCGTCGTGCCTGACGTCGTTGCCGCGGGAGTGACCGTGATGCCGACGCTGCTGCTCATTGGTGCCTCCCCGGGAATCCCCGATGCGCCGCCAGGATCTGGCGCGATACGAGACGCGACGAGCCCTCTGCGGCCGGCTGCCTAGCCTTGGCGCAGCCGCTGCGCGATAGCCATCACGTCCTCGGCTGCCTTGCAACCGGGATACCGCTGCAGCAACGGCGCCTGCTGGCGGATCGCCTCCTTGACCTTCGGGTCGCGGCGGATGATCCCCGCCAGCTTCGGCTCGATCTTGAGGAAGCCCTGGCAGGCCTTCAGCAGCGTCTGGAAGGTCGTATCGCCCTCGCGCACGCTTTCCGCCATGTTGATGACGATGCGGATGTCGCAATCCGGGTCGAACATGGTCGTCAGCTTGATGAAGGCATAGGCGTCGGTGAGCGCGGTCGGCTCGTCGTTGGTGACGACGAGGTAGCGCCCGGCCTGGGCCGAGATCATGCGCACCGAGCGCTCGACGCCGGCGCCGAGGTCGATCAGCACGGTGTCGTAGCCGGCGGCCAGGTCGATCAGGTCGCTGCGCAGCCCCATCAGCCGGTTGGCCGGCAGGTTGGCGAGGCTGCCGGAGCCGGAGCGACCGACGACGACGTCGAAGCCGGTCTCCTCGATGCGCGTGACGGCGCCTTTCAGCGAGACCTTGCCCGCGATCACCGTGCCCAAGTCGCGCTCGGCGTTATGGCCGAGCTGGATATGGACGTTGGCCAGGCCGAAATCGGCGTCGAACAGCAGGCACTTCTGGCTGGCCTTGGCGAGCGCATGCGCCAGCGTGATCGAGAACCATGTCTTGCCGACGCCGCCCTTGCCGGAGCCGATCGCCCAGACATTGGCGGCCTTCGGCGTGGCGTTGGCGGCAAGGTCCACGGTGATCGGTTGCGCCGTCACCGCTTGCCTCCCGCCACGCCCGGCGGCGCGCCTGGGGACGTGCCGCTGCCATCTTGGCGGCCAGCATCCGGGCGGCCAGCATCCGGGCGGCCAGCATCCGGGCGGCCAGCATCCGGGCGACCAGCATCCGGGCGACCAGCGTCCGGGCGGGCGCCTTCAGGTCGGCCTCCGGCCTCGCCGCCGAGCGGCGTGCCTGGTCGCGGCGGCCGGGCATCGCCGCTCTCCGTCGGACGGCCGCCATAGCCCGTGCCGCGCGCCTGGAGCTGCCGGATGCGCTCCAGCGCCAGGCGCTCGATGTCGGCCTTCTGCTCCTCGATCGTGCGCTCGCGCGGCTCGTCCTTGCCGGCATTGCGATCGCCTGAGCTGCGGTCGCCGGGGCGGCGGTCCGCGGCGTCCTGGCGCTCGTGATACACGCGGTCGGCATAGGCGCGGTTGGGCGGCCGCTCGTTCGGGAACACCGTCGGATTGACCCCGCCGCGCAGGCGCGGCTTCGGGCGCTCCTCCGGCGGCGCGTCCTGGTCGAGCAGCGGATCGCGCTCGTAGAGGAAGCGCGGCGGCGGATCGAACGGCTGGTCGTCGGGCTCGGGGCGCCGCCCCGGGCGATCGGCGTTGCCGCGCTCGGCCGAAGGCGAAGGCGCCGGCAGGAGACGGTCCGCGCCCCTGCCGGACCCCGCGTTCGTGCCCATGCGCGAGACGTCGGGCAAGCGCGGCGCTGGCCTCTCATGCGCCGGCGTCTCCGGCAGGCGCTCGGGCGTCGGCCGGGAGGCCGACGGCCCCGCGCCGCCGCGCTCGGCGAGGCGCTCGGCCAGCTTCTCCGCCAGGTGCGGCGGCAGGCGCTCAGCGACGCTCTGCGGGATGCGCGGCATCTCGCGGGCGGGCGCGGCAGCGGCAGCGGGCCGCGAAGCCGGGCGCGCTGGCTCGCTCGGCCGCGCCGGTCGCTGCTGGGCGATCGCCGGGCGCGCCGCAGCGGCCGCCGCCGGCTGCGCGCTGCCGCGCGGCGCGAGACGCGCGTCGCGCGGCATGCTGACGTCGGGCAGCAGCAGGCGCGCCATGGCGAGCGGCGTCACCTTGTGCAGTCCCTGCGTGACATGCGGCGAGTTGGTCATGTCGCAGAGCTTCAGCCGCGCGGCATGCGCGGCCGCGAGCGGCGCGCCGAGCCGGCGCGCCGCATCGACGCGCGTCAGCAGCATGCGCGCGCAGCCGATCTTGCGGAACGCCTTGGCGATCTCCTCGGCCTCCTGCAGGTCGATGCCGGCGCTGAGCACGAGGATCGGCTCGGCCGAGACCGCGCGCACGAGCGCCACGAGATCGGCCATCTCGCTCTCGCTGTACGGATTGGTCGCGGCGGTGTCGATCAGGATCAGGCTGTCGGCGCGCATGTCGCCGACCACCTTGCGCAGCGCCTCCGGATCCTCGGCGGTGACCAGCTTCAGCTCCAGGAGGCGGGTGAAGGCGGCGAGCTGGTCGACGCCGCCGGCGCGCACCACGTCGGTCGTCACGACGTTGACCGGCTGGCGCGCGAAGGTGGCGCGCACGGCGATCTTCGCCAACGTGACCGTCTTGCCCGAGCCCGGCGGCCCGACGAGCATCAGCGGCCGCTCGGCGCGGCCGGCCGGCAGCGGCTCGAAGCCCAGCGCCGCGTCGAGCGCCACGGCGAGCGCCGAGGCCGGGTCCTCGCGCAGCAGGTTGGACGCGATGCCGAGCAGCCGGTCGGCGAGCGCCGCCGGCACGCCGTGGAACTCCAGCGACTGCGAGATCGCGTCGATGGCGTCGAGCGCGTCCACGGGGCGGACCTGGTCGGCGATCGACGGGTCGACCTCGATGTCGTCGACGGCGGCGGTGACGCGCACCCCGTCCTCGCCTTGATCCCGATGGGTCGAGACGATCACTGCATTGTCGCCGAAATGGTCCCGGACCAGCTTCATCGCCTCGGCGACGGTCGCAGCCCGGAAGGACTTCAGGCGCATCCCGGCGGACCCCCCGCTCGATCCCTCGGGATTCCCCCCTCGGGACTCCCCATCGGGATTCATGGTCCGGACCTTCGGGCTCGTCCCGAGGGCCGCACCATGCCGAAGGTCGCGGCCGCGAGTTAACGTCCCGCTAACAAGTCTGAACGGGGAGTGTGCGTGATTCGGCCTGGACGGAACAAGAACCTTCGGGCAGGTAGCGCCGCCATGACCGAAGAGATCTACGGCGCGCTCGCCCGCATGGGCCTGATCGGCAAGGACGACCGGCCGCGGCTGGAGCCGTTGCCGGGCGGCGTCTCGTCCAACATCCTGCGCGTCGACCTCCCGACCGGGCCGATCTGCGTCAAGCAGGCGCTCGCCAAGCTGAAGGTGGCGCAGGACTGGCGCGCCCCGGTGTCGCGCAACGCCGCGGAGCTCGCCTGGCTGCAGCTGGCGCAGCGCCTGGTGCCGGCCAGCGTGCCGCGCATCCTCGGCCATGACCCGGCCGCCGGGCTGTTCGCCATGGCCTATCTCGACCCCGAGCGCCATCCGGTCTGGAAGGCGGAGCTGCGCGACGGGCGGATCGACCTCGCCACGGCGCGCGCCGTCGCCGCCGCGATCGGCCGCGTGCACGCCGCCACGGCCGACGACGCGGCGACGGCAGCCGCCTTCGCCCATGACGGCACGTTCCACGCCATCCGGCTCGAGCCCTATCTCCTGGCCACCGCGCGCGCCTGTCCGGACGTAGCGGCACCGCTGGAAGCGCTGGTCGCGCGCACCGCATCGACCCGGCGCGCCCTCGTGCATGGCGACGTCAGCCCGAAGAACATCCTGGTCGGGCCGGCGGGGCCGATCCTGCTCGACGCGGAATGCGCCTGGTTCGGCGACCCGGCATTCGACGCCGCCTTCTGCCTCAACCACCTGCTGCTGAAGGGCGTCTGGCGGCCGCAGCATCGCGCCGCCTACCTGCAGGCCTTCGCCGCCTTCGCCGAGACCTATCTCGACGCCGCCGCCTGGGAGCCGCGCGCCGGGATCGAGAGCCGCATCGCGACCCTGTTGCCTGGGCTCCTGCTCGGCCGCATCGACGGCAAGTCGCCGGTCGAGTACGTCACCGCCGAGGCCGACCGCGACCATGTCCGCCGCTTCGCCCGGCGGTTCTTGCAGGCACCGGCCGAGCGCCTGGCCGCGATCGCCTCCGCCTGGGAGCAGCACGCATGAGCAGCACGACCATCGCCCGCGTCCATGGAAGGCGCGTCTGGGACAGCCGCGGCCGGCCGACGGTCGAGGCCGAGGTGACCCTGGCCGGCGGTGCCAAGGGACGCGGCATGGCGCCGGCCGGCGCCTCGCGCGGCAGCCGCGAGGCGGTCGACCTGCGCGACGGCGGGAAGCGGCTGCGCGGCCTCGACGTCACCCAGGCCGTGGCGAACGTCGCCGGCCCGCTCGCAACGGCGATCATGGGGCGCGACGCGCTCGACCAGGCCGGCATCGACGCCGCCATCGCGGCGGCCGACGGCACGCCGACCAAGGCCCGCCTCGGCGGCAACGCCACGATCGCCGTCTCCATGGCCGTGCTGCATGCCGCCGCGGCGGCGAGCGGCGCGCCGCTCTGGCGCCACCTCGCGGCAGGAGGGGCGGCGGGCAAGGCAGCGACCTTGCCGATGCCGGAGATCCAGATCTTCGGCGGCGGGGCGCATGCCGGGCGGCGCGTCGACCTGCAGGACTTCATGGCCATGCCGGTCGGCGCCGCGAGCTTCGCCGAGGCGCTGGTCATGGTCGCCGAGGTCTACCACGCGGCCGGCGCGCTGATGGCCGAGCGGGGCGCCCTCATGGGCGTCGCTGACGAGGGCGGCTGGTGGCCGGACTTCCGGACCAACGAGGAGGCGATCGAGGCGCTGCTGCGCGCCATCGAGCGCGCGGGCTACGTGCCGGGCCAGGAGGTCGCGATCTCGCTCGACGTCGCGGCGTCGGAGATCGGCCGCGGCGGGCGCTACCGCCTGGGGCTGGAGAAGCGGGAGCTCGACCGCGACGCCTTCATCGCGCTGCAGCTGGGATGGCTGGAGCGCTACCCCATCGTCTCGATCGAGGACCCGCTGGCCGAGGACGACGCCAAGGGCATGCGCGCCTTCATGCAGGCGACCGGCGGCAAGGTGCAGGTGATCGGCGACGACTACCTGGTGACCAACGCCGCTCTGGTCGCAGAGGCGGCGCGCGAGGGCGCCTGCAACGCCGTGCTCATCAAGCCCAACCAGGCCGGCACGATCAGCGAGACCAAGGCGGCGCTCGACGCCGGCAAGGCGGCCGGCTTCGCCACCATCGTCTCCGCCCGCTCCGGCGAGACCGAGGACGTCACCATCGTCCACCTCGCGACGGGCTGGAACGCCGGCCAGCTCAAGGTCGGCTCCTTCGCCCGCTCCGAGCGCATGGCCAAGTGGAACGAGGCGATCCGCATCGAGGAAGAGGCAGGGTTGCCGTTCGCGGGACGGGGGGCGTTGGCGGGGCGGACGAGGAGGTGAGGCGCAAGCCCGTCGCGCGCAATGACGCGGAGTGAGCAGCGAGCGCGGATCTTGCTACGGCGCAGGAAGCAAGGTTGTGCCCGCAATGGGGTCGCCCCAATCTGCGCGTGGCCGGTCAATGGTACGATCGCACTGGCGTTCACGGAGAACCACGGCAATGGCGCGGAAGTCCGGGAACGGCACCCTACCCGCCCTCGACCAGGCGCTGGAGCGCCACCTGGACGCACGCGAGCGCCCCCTCGTCGCCGCGCTGACCGAGATCGCCGGCACCTTGCGCAGCATCGACGGCCGCTTCGGCCGCGTGGTGAATGAAGCGCGCGGCATGCGCACGCAGCTGCAGAGCATCGACACGCGCCTCGGTCGCGCCGAGGGCGAGGTCCGCGCCTGCGCCCCGATCTGCGCAGCCTCAGCAAGACCACGGCCGCGAA
The DNA here is from genome assembly GCA_016793965.1 of Alphaproteobacteria bacterium. Taxonomy (GTDB): domain Bacteria; phylum Pseudomonadota; class Alphaproteobacteria; order JAEULF01; family JAEULF01; genus JAEULF01. The sequence goes on from JAEULF010000173.1 coordinate 5,873, forward strand.
CTTCGAGCAGTTGCGCGAGGACCTGCGCGCGAAGGATATCCCGACGCGCCGGCCGAAGTTCCATCGCGAGGCTGCGGAATGAGAAGGGTCTTGCGGACGGGAGCAGCTTCAATCAGCGAGCGGTCAGAATACGGTATGATGTCCGCGTGACTATCTGTGGGTTTCGTATCGCGTCACAGTAACATGACGTTTTTGCAACGCAAAATTGGAGTCAGAGAATGTATTTCATAGACAAGAAGTCTCTATTCATTGAAGTCTTTTCTCGGATTCTCAAAATTTATTTTATGTGTATACAAATTAGTGTTGTGTTCGTTGGAGTTTGGGCGATATGGAACGCTATTGTCCCAGACGGAATACTCAGCACTCTTGTAATATTCTCATTTGCTCTGATATTCAACCCGATCGCATCGTTGAAATTGCTCGTCGAGATCTGCTGGAGGTTGTCGAGTAATTTGCCTGATTCTTGGAGGACTCGGGTCGTTAAAGGCTTGGCTCATATTCAATCCTGGGAGAGATCGCGCCAGGCTCGCTTGGACGCCACTTTCAACCTTGAACGCGAGAGTGAAAATCTTGACCGAGAGAGGGAGTTCATGGCTCGCCTCGGGCGGACGCTCTTCGTTCTCACGTTCGGCGTTGTCGGCGCCAGCTTTGGCGCGATGTGCAGCTGGATGGTGGTCGAAGCGACCTTGTGGCCGCACCTGGACACGATCACTCGCATGCCTGAAAAGGCCATCCTCTGCACCATCGGCGGCGTCATTTTTGGTATCTGGCAATACGCCAGGGTGGCGCTTCGCATCGAGCGCGGACTTGAAACGAAGCGACGCTAACCGCAGTGCATCTACCTCCCAGCCCCCCTCATCGTCAGAAGCAGGAGCAAATGGGGTCAGACATCAATCTCGACATCCTCCCGATTGTCGCTCGCGCGGGAACCGCGCGCGGCGCAGGGGCTCGGCCTCGGTGAAGATGAAGCGGCGGCGGAAGGCGGTCGGGCTCTCGACCAGGTAGGTCGC
>JAEULF010000206.1 GCA_016793965.1 Alphaproteobacteria bacterium
TCATGGGCGCCTGCCAGGATTGCTGGGTGAGCCTCGGCGACGGCACGCGCAAGCGCGCCTGCACGACGCCCGTCGCCGAGGGCATGGCCGTGCTGACGGGCGTGCCATGAGGCGCAACGACTCCCCGGCCGCGCCTCGCGCCTCCCTCTCCCTGCGCAGCGCGGGGAGGGCATGCGCGCGTCCGTGCCGGTTGCAGGCCCCACGGGCCCGTGAATGCCCTGGCGGGAGAGGGAGCATTCAGCGCCGCATCGGCGGAGATGCCCGGTGACTGACCGGCATGTCGTCATCGTCGGCGCCGGGCCAGCCGGGACGCGGGCGGCGGAGACGCTCGTGCGCGCGGGATTGCGGCCGACGGTGATCGACGAGGCGCCGGCCAGCGGCGGCCAGATCTACCGCCGCCCGCCGGCCGGCTTCCGGCGGCCGGCGTCGACGCTCTACGGCTTCGAAGCGGGCAAGGCGCAGCGCCTGCATGCCGCTTTCGACGCGCTCGTCGGCCGCATCGAGTGGCGGCCCGGCACGCTGGTCTGGGAGGCGCGCGGCGGCGTGCTCCATCTCCAGGCGGAAGCCGGGCGCAGCGCGCTCGCCTATGACGCCGTGATCCTGGCGACCGGGGCGATGGACCGCGTCGTACCGCTGCCCGGCTGGACGCTGCCCGGCGTCTACACCCTCGGCGGCGCGCAGGTGGCGCTGAAGGCGCAGGGTTGCGCCATCGGCCGGCGCGTCGCTTTCCTCGGCAGCGGGCCGCTCCTCTATCTCGTCGCGTACCAGTACGCGAGGGCCGGGGCGCAGGTGGCAGCGGTGCTGGACACCGCATCCTTCGCCGGCAAGCTGGCGGCGCTGCCCGACCTTCTCGCAGGCGGCGCCACCTTCGCCAAGGGGCTCTGGGTCCTCGCCTGGCTCGCCGCGCGCCGCGTGCCCATGGCATCGGGCGTGACGCCGCTGCGCGTCGACGGGTCGGACGGCGTGGCGCGGCTGGTCTGGCGCGACGGCGGCGGGAGCGAGCGCGCGACCGACTGCGATGCGATCGGCATGGGCTGGGGGCTGAAGTCAGAGACGCAGCTCGCCGACTTGCTGGAGGTGCCATTCGCCTGGGACACGCTGCAGCGGCAATGGCTGCCGCAAGCCGATGCCGACGGGCGCACTCCCGTGCCCGGCGTCTATCTCTGCGGCGACGGTGCCGCTATCCGCGGCGCCGACGCGGCGGAACTGGCGGGCGAGCGCGCCGCGCTGGCGCTGCTCGCCGACCGCGGAGTCGCCATCGACCGAGCGCGCGTCCAGGCGATCGGGCGCCGGCAGGACCGGCTGGCGCGCTTCCGGCGCGGGCTCGAGCGCGCCTTCCCCTATCCGCATGGGCTGGCGGCTTCGCTGGACGACGGCACGCTGCTCTGCCGCTGCGAGGCTGTTACGGCGGGCGATCTGCGCCGGTGGGTGCGCGGCCTCGACGCGCGCGAGATCAACCGCGCCAAGGCGTTCAGCCGGGTCGGCATGGGCCGCTGCCAGGGACGCGTCTGCGCGCCTGCCGCCGCCGAGGTGATCGCGGCCGCGACCGGCCAGGCGATCGAGGCGGTCGGCCGGCTGCGCGGCCAGCCGCCCGTGAAGCCGATCCCGATCGACGGCGGCGCGGCGCCGGGAGGACCGTCATGAGCGAGCGGCTTTCCGCCGACGTGGCGATCATCGGCGGCGGCACGGCCGGCTGCTCGGCGGCGCTGCACCTGCGCCGGCGCGGCGCATCGGTCGTGCTGCTCGAGGCGCGCCAGTGCGGCAGCCAGGCGAGCGGCGTCAACTTCGGCGGCGTGCGCCAGCAGGGCCGCGACTGGCGCGAGCTGCCCCTGTCGCAGCGCTCGCGCCTGATGTGGGACCGGCTGCCCGACCTGGTCGGCCATGACTGCGAGTTCGTCGCCAGCGGGCACCTCAAGCTGGCGCGCTCGGCGGCCGACATGACGGTGCTGGAGGACTGGGCCGTCGGCGCGCGGGCCAGCGGGATCGGCGTCGAGCTGTTCGGCCGCAACGCCGTGCGCGACCGCTTTCCCTGGCTCGGCGACGAGGTGGCCGGCGCGTCGCTGGTGGCGTCGGACGGCTACGCCAACCCGCGCCTGGTGGCGCCGCATTTCGCGCGCGCCGCGCGCGCCGCCGGCGCGGAGATCCGCGAGGGCGCGAAGGTGGTCGGCGCGACGCGCGACGGCGGCGGCTTCCGCCTGGAGACGAGCGACGGGATCGACGTCGCGGCGCGGGCGCTGGTCAACGTCGCCGGCGCCTGGGGCAGCGAGATCGCAGCGCGGTTCGGCGAGGACGTGCCGGAGGGCGTGCTCTCGCCCAACATGATCGTCAGCGAGCCGGTGCCGCGCGTGGTGACGCACAGCCTGGGCGTCGTGGGCGGCAACCTCTACCTGCGCCAGATCGACCGCGGCAACGTCATCTTCGGCGGCGGGCGCGGCCTGCCCGACCTCGCCGCCGTCCGCTCGCGCCCGAGCCCGGCGAGCACGCAGGCCGCCCTCGCGCTGGCGGTCGCCGCCGTGCCCGCGCTGCGCCAGGCCCAGGTGATCCGCACCTGGACCGGGCTTGAGGGCTACATGCCCGACGACATCCCGGTGCTGGGCGCGAGCCGCACGACGCCGGGCCTGGTGCACGGCTTCGGCTTCTCCGGCCACGGCTTCCAGCTCGGTCCCGCGGTCGGCGCCGTGCTGGCCGAGCTCGTGCTCGACGGCCGCACGCCCACGGACATCGCGCCCTTCGCGATCGAGCGCTTCGCGGCGCCGGTCTGAGGCGACGGGACGGCGCGCCCGACTCGCCCCTTGCGCGCTTTGCCGATTCCCCCGACCATCCGGGGAATGGCGGCTCCCGGCGCAAGCCTGGGCGACCGTCGCAACTGGGAGAGACCCGATGAGATCCATGAACCTTGCCGCGGCTTGCCTCGCCGGCTGCGCCGCTCTCGCGTTCGGCGCCGCCGGGCTGCCCGCGCAGGCGCAGGGCAAGAAGACGACGCTGACCTTCGCCACGGCCACCAAGGATGCCGGCCGGCTTGACCCGCACATGACGGCGACGACGCCGGACAAGACCATCCTCGCCTGGATGTTCAACGGCCTGGTGCGCTTCAAGCCGGGCTCGATCAGCCCGGAGGAGATCGAGGCGGACATCGCGGAGAAGTGGTCGCGCTCGCCCGACGGCAAGGTCTGGACCTTCAACCTGCGCGGCGACGTCGTGTGCCATGACGGCAGCGCGCTGACCGCCGACGACGTCGTCTACTCGTTGAAGCGGGCGGCCGATCCCAAGACCTCGCAGTTCTCGTCCGACTACAAGAGCTTCGAGAAGGTCGAGGCCGTGGACGCCAGGACCGTGCGGATCACGCTGTCGAATCCCGTGCCCGGCTTCCTCGGCTACGTCTCGAACTACCACGGCGGCAACATCGTCTGCAAAAAGGCGGGCGAGGCGGCCGGCGAGAACTTCAAGCTCAAGCCGATCGGCACCGGGCCGTTCATGTTCGAGGAGTACAAGCCGCAGGTCTCGGTGACGCTGGTCGCCAACAAGAAGTACTACCGCGGCGCGCCGAAGCTCGAGCGCATCGTCTACCGCTACATCGAGAGCGACGCGAGCCGCGACCTCGGCTTCCAATCGGGCGAGATCGACGTCACCTACGGCCGCCAGGACGAGACCTGGGTCGACCGCGCCAAGAAGATCAAGGGCGCCGTCGTCATCGTCATGGAGCCGGGCGAGCTGACGACCCTCTACCTCAACACCAAGCACGACGTGCTGAAGGACATCCGGGTGCGCCAGGCGATCGCGCACGCGATCGACCGCAAGGAGATCCTGCAGTTCAAGGGGGCGTCCACGGCGCGCGAGGCGCAATCGATCGTGCCGATCGGCTATCTCGGCCAGGCCTCCGGCATGCCGATGCTGCCCTACGACCTCGCCAAGGCGAAGAAGCTGCTGGCCGACGCCGGGCATCCCAACGGCGTGACGATCAAGATCATCCACACCAACCTGCCGGGCATGCTCTCCTTCATGCAGGCGGCGCAGGCCCAGCTCAAGAAGGCCGGCATCAACCTGGAGATCGACGTCGTCGAGCACGCCACGTTCCACGCGCAGATCCGCAAGGACCTCTCGCCCATCGTGCACTACGCCGC
>JAEULF010000262.1 GCA_016793965.1 Alphaproteobacteria bacterium
GACGCCTTCATCTCCTCGACGAAGCCGCGCAGGTAGCGGTGCCCCGCCGCGCGACCCTTCGGCAGGCCCATCGCCTGCTCGATCTGCATGAAGCTGCCAGGCAGAACGCGCGTCTGCGGATGCGCCTGCGCATAGGCCAGCAGCGGCTGCCTGATGCCGGCCGCGACCTCCAGGCGGTCGCGCACGAAGGTCTCGACGGCCGCCGGCGAGGTCGGCGCGCGCACGATCGTCGCGTGCTTCAAGCTGCGCGTCAGGAACAGGTCGTAGGTGCTGCCGAGGCCAACGGCGACCCGCACGTCAGGCCGGTCGACCTCGGCCACGGCCCGCAGCGGCGACGCCGCGGGAACGAGATAGGCACCCTCGATCGCGACATAGGGCGCCGTGTAGTCGATCTCCGCCGCGCGCTGGGGATCGATGGCGAGGAAGGCGACGTCAAGCGCGCCGGCCTTGAGCGCCTCGAACACCTTGCCCGCCGCCTCGAAGATGACGAGATCGACCGGCACGCCCAGGCGCTGGCCGAGCGCCCGCGCCAGGTCGACCGAGACGCCGCGCGGCAGGCCGGTCGCCGCGTCCTTCTGGGCGAGGACCGGATTGCCAAAGTTGATCGCCGCGCGCAGCGTGCCCGACGGCGCCAGCGCCGCGACGGCAGCGGCAGGCGCATCGGCGGCGACGGCAGGGCTCGTCGGGAGCAGGGCGAGGCAGCAACAGGCAAGCATGCGCAGCATGATCGGCGTCCCGGGAAAGGTCCCGCCGGCGACCCTAACGCAGGTGCGGCCCCCTGCCCAGCCTAGCCGCCGCGCGCCGCAGCCCGTCCGGCGCCCGACGCCCGGAACAGCGCGGCCAGGCGCGGCGCCATGAAGTCGACGAAGCGCATGGTCAGCCCCGGCCGCGGCGTGCCGCCGGGCCAGAGCGCGTAGACGCCGGGCATCGGCGAGCGCCAGCGCGGCAGGACGCGCACCAGACGGCCGCGCGCGAGATCCTGGCGCGCGAGCACTTCCGGCAGCGTCGCCACGCCCAGCCCGGCCACGGTCATCGCGCGCATCGCCGTGGCGCTGTCGACGGCGACGCGCGGGATATAGGGCAGGACCTCCGCCGTGCCGCCGCCCGGCGGCATCAGTGCGGCCTCTGGCCGCACGGCCGTCAGGTGGATCCAGTCCCAGCCGGCAAGATCGCCCAGCCGGCCGGGCTTTGGCCGGGCGGCAACGTAGGCCGGCGCGGCGACCAGCACGCGCGGCATGGCCGCGAGCCGGCGCGCCTTGAGCGCGCTGTCCTCCGGCCAGCCGATGCGCAGCGCCAGGTCGAGCCCATCGCGCAGCAGGTCGCGCCGCTCCTCGGTGAAGCTGAGGCTGAGCGCGACCTTCGGGAAGGCGCTGGCGAAGCCGGCGACGTCTCGGCAGAAGGCCGTCTCGGCCAGCAGCGCCGGGGCGGTGACGCGCAACGCGCCGGACGGCTCGCCGGCGCCGGCACCGGCGGCGTCGAGCCCGCGTGCGGCCGCGTCGACCATGGCGCGCGCCTGGCCGTGCAGCGCCTCGCCCTGCGGCGTCAGCGCCAGTCGCCGCGTCGAGCGGTAGAGCAGCGCCTGGCCGAGGCTGCGCTCCAGCGCGCCGACATGGTGGCTGACGACGGAGGGCGACAGGCCGAGCGCCCGCGCCGCCCCGCGGAACGAGCCGCGATCGACGACCGCGGCGAAGACGGCGAGGGCCTTCAAGCGCTCGAGCATTGGACGATCCAATCGAACAGTGATGGCTAATCATGCCATATTCTCGTCAGAGCGGCGATGCGGCATCGATCGTCGGCCGGGCAGCCGCTGGTGGCGCCCGGGCATGACGGAGACATCGATGCGCAAGATCATGGCGACTGCCGCGGCAGCGGCGCTGGCGGCGACCCTCGGCACGCAGGCCCTGGCCGACGACCGCGCCGTCGTCCAATCCTTCTACACGGCGATCCTCAGCGGCACGACCAAGGCAGACTTGGCCGAGCGCGTCGCCGGCACGCTAGCGCCCAGCTGGGCCAGCGTGGGCGACTACAGCGGCACCGCCAAGACGCGCGAGCAGTTCGTCAAGCAGCTGCAAGGCTTCGGCAAGCTGGTCCCCGACCTCGCATGGTCGATCGAGGAGATCGTGCAAGCCGGCAACCGCTACGTCGTGCGCGGCCGGGCCACTGGAACGCCGGCCGGCGAATTCTTCGGCGCGCCCCCGTCCGGCAAGCGCTTCGAGATCATGTCGATCGACATGCACACGGTCGAAGGCGGCAAGATCACGCGCTCCTATCACGTGGAGGACTGGGCCGGCGCGCTGCGCCAGCTCAAGGCGAACTGAGCCCGCCCGGGTCACCAGGGATCCCGTCGCCACGAGATGCCCCGCCGCCTTCGCAAGAGCCGGCGGGGCGCTCCGCGCGGCCGCATGGCACCGATCAGGCTCTGGCAGAGCTCGCGTCCTTGCGGAGCGCGCGGCGACAGCGGCACTGTCCGCGCCGTCGCTGCACGTCCCCGGAGGACCGCACCCGCATGCTCGGCGCCTTGTCCGTCCCGGCCGTCTTCGCCGGCCTGCTCGCCGCCTTCGTCGGCTTCGCGAGTTCCTTCGCCGTCGTCGTCAAAGGCCTGACCGCCGTCGGCGCCTCCCAGGCCGAAGCGGCCTCGGGCCTGATGGCCCTGTCGATCGCCATGGGCCTGGCCGGCATCGTGCTGAGCCTGCGCACGCGCATGCCGATCAGCGTCGCCTGGTCGACACCTGGAGCCGCGCTCCTCGCGACAAGCGGCGCGTCCGACGGGGGCTTCCCCGCAGCAGTCGGCGCCTTCCTGCTGACCGGCGCCCTGATCGTGCTGGCAGGGTTGTGGAGGCCGCTCGGCCGCTGGGTGGCGGCGATCCCCGCGTCTCTCGCGAACGCCATGCTGGCCGGCGTCCTGCTCGGCCTCTGCCTGGCCCCGGTCAAGGCCGTCGCGGCGTCACCGGCGCACGGGATGGCGATCGTCCTGACCTGGGCCATCGTGTGGCGCCTCAATCGGCTTTACGCGGTCCCGGCCGCAGTGCTCGTCACCATCGCCCTCGTGGCGGCGACGACGCCGTTGCCCGCGGCCAGCCTCGCGGCGCTGTGGTCGCCCCCTGTCCTGGTGGCGCCAGCCTGGTCGCCGGCGGCGGCCGTCGGCATCGCGCTGCCGCTCTTCATCGTCACCATGGCGTCGCAGAACCTGCCAGGCTTGGCCGTGCTCAGCGCCAACCACTACCGGCCGGAGCCCGGGCCGCTGCTGCACACGACCGGCGCTTTCACACTGGCCGCTGCGCCGCTCGGCGGCCATGCCGTCAACCTCGCGGCCATTACGGCGGCCCTCTGCGCCGGTCCAGACGCCCACCCCGATCCGCAACGGCGCTATTGGGCAGCCGTGGTCGCCGGCGCCGCCTACGTCTTGCTCGGTTTGCTGGCCGGAGCGGCGACGGCATTCATCGGCGCCTCGCCGCCGATCCTGATCGAGGCGGTCGCCGGACTGGCGCTGCTCGGCGCCTTCGGCGCGTCGATCGCCGGCGCGGTCGCCGAGCCGAGCGACCGCGAGGCCGCCGTCGTGACCTTCGTCGTCAGCGCCTCGGGCCTGACATTCTTCGGCATCGGCGGCGCCTTCTGGGGCCTGCTCGCCGGCGGCGCGATGCTTGCCCTGACGCGCTGGCGCAAGCGGCAGTAGATGGCGGCGTCACGCCGCAGCCTCCTGCCGCGATGGCGGCGAGGAAGTCCTGCCGTCCCGATGCTGCTTCGCCTCCCTGCGACCATTGCACGCAGTCCGGGATTCACGCAGTCCTGGCATGACTGTCTCGTGACGTCGCCCGGCTTTTTCTTCATTGACTTGGCCGCATCGCGGCTCAATATTCCAGTCGTGCTGGCAGGCTGACGCAATCCCTGGTTCGGCAGGGGCAGCCGCCACGGCGGGACCAGATCCGCCACTCGTTCTCCGCGACGATGACCGAATTGGCCTGCGGCTTGCACACCTCCTGGGAGAGGCGCGCAAGCGGGCAACGCGGCGAGCGCACGGGATTCGCGGGCTTGGTCACCAGCGCCCGCACCACAGGAGACGATCAGAAGACATGGGTTTCGAGACCTTGGGACTGAGCGAGGCCATCCTGAAGGCCGTCGTGGACGCGGGCTACACCATCCCGACGCCGATCCAGGAGCAAGCCATCCCGATCGTGCTGCAGGGCCGCGACGTGCTCGGTTGCGCCCAGACCGGCACGGGCAAGACGGCATCCTTCACGCTGCCCATGGTCGAGATGCTGTCGCAGGGCCGCGCCAAGGCGCGCATGCCGCGCTCGCTCATCCTCGAGCCGACGCGCGAGCTCGCCGCCCAGGTCGCCGAGAGCTTCGACAAGTACGGCAAGCACACCAAGCTGACCAAGGCGCTGATCATCGGCGGCACCTCCATGGGCGACCAGGAGACGGTGCTCGACCGCGGCGTCGATGTGCTGATCGCCACGCCCGGCCGCATGCTCGACCTGTTCGAGCGCGGCCGCATCCTGCTGGCCGACGTCAAGATCCTGGTGATCGACGAGGCCGACCGGATGCTCGACATGGGCTTCATCCCGGACGTCGAGCGGATCGCCGGGCTCCTGCCGCAGATGCGCCAGACACTGTTCTTCTCCGCCACCATGCCGCCGGAGATCAGGCGCTTGGCCGACAAGTTCCTGTCGAACCCGAAGGAGATCTCGGTGTCGCCGCCGGCCACGACCGCGGCGACGGTGACGCAGCATCTCTGCCTGGTCGACAGCCGGGCCAAGGCTGACGCGCTGAAGGAGCTGATCGCCTCGGAGGACGTCAAGAACGCCATCATCTTCTGCAACCGCAAGCGCGACATCGGCACGCTGCACCGCACGCTGCAGCGCGCGGGGCTGAACGCCGGCTGCCTGCACGGCGACCTGCCGCAGTCCAAGCGCACGGAGACGCTCGACGCCTTCCGGCGCGGCGAGATCACGCTCCTGGTCGCATCGGACGTGGCGGCGCGCGGCCTCGACATCTCGGACCTCTCGCACGTCTTCAATTACGACGTGCCGATCCACGCCGAGGACTACGTGCACCGCATCGGCCGCACGGGCCGCGCCGGGCGCGAGGGACGCGCCTTCACGCTCGCAACGAGCGAGGACCGCAAGTACGTCACCGCCATCGAGCGCTTGGTCGGCAAGGCGATTCCCCCGTACGCGATCCCTGGTGCGGCCGTCGCCGCGGCCCCGGCTCCGGTCGAGGGCATCGCCGACGCAGCCGCAGAGCCGCCAGCGCCGCCAGCGCCGCGTCGCGAGCGGTCGCGCGGCGAGCGCCCGCGCCGCGAGGATCGGCCGCGCCGCGAGCCGCGCTCCGACGCGCCTGCCCAGGAAGCGGCGCAGCATGAAGCGCCGCGAGAGAGCGCCGGCGACGGCGGACGCGGCGGGCGGCGCGACGAGCGCGGCGGCGAGCGGCGGCCGCAGCGCGATCGCGACGACGGCCCGGCAGTGCGCGGCCTTGGCGACCACGTTCCTGCCTTCCTCCTGCGCCCCGCCCCGCCTGTGCCACAGTCGGCCGACTCGATCGTGCCGGAAGCAGAGGCCGCCTGAACCAGTCGCCCAGCAGCCTGGACACCGGCGCCCAGGTCGGCGACGCTGACGGCGCTCCCGGTCGCTTGATCGGGATCGATGCGGAAGCGAGCGATGCAGACCATCTTCGTCTTCGTCAAATGCGAGCTCGGCAAGGCCTATGACGTGGCCGACCGGGCGATCCAGGACGTCGAGCAGGTGTCGGAGGTGCACTCGATCTCCGGCCAGTACGACCTGCTGATGAAGTGCTACCTGCCGCAAGACCAGGACATCGGGCATTTCGTGACCAGCAGCCTGCAGCTCTTGCCGGGCGTGAAGGACACGTTCACGATCATCACCTTCAAGGCGTTCTCCTAGGGCGGGCTGCCGGCGCTCTTCGATCTAGGTCGAGCGGCCGCCTGCACTAGGTCCCCTGCCTGGTTTCGCGCGCCTTCCCTTCGGCGGCACTGTCGCGCCGTCACATCCGAGGGGAGTGGTCGTTTTGTCGATCCGAGCGAAGCTTCTCTGCCTCCTGGCCGCGCTCAGCGCGCTGTCGATCGGTCTGTCCATTGGGCAGGCCTCGGACGCTTGGCGCGAGCGCGCGCAGATGACCGCGGCCCTGCAAATCAACGAGATCTCCGATCGCCTGCTGCAAGCAGGCGCCGACCAGGCAGTCGAGCGCGGCACAACGAACGCGGCGATCAATGCGCCGACAGCGGTCGCGAGCGCCCAGCGCGACGCCATCGCGGCCCGCCGTGCCAGCGGCGATGCGGCGCTCGCGCACGCCTTCGAGCGGATCGGCGCGAGGCCGATGGACGCCGAGCGACGCTCCCTGCTCGCCGCCGCGCAGGAGAGCCACGCTCGCCTGAAGCAATTGCGCGCGACGATCGACAGCGCGATCGCGCCGCCCGGTCGCGCGCTCGACGCAGAGACGCTGCGCGGTTGGTTTCCCGCCGCGACGCGGAACATCATGGCCATCCAAGCGCTCCGCCTCGACGTCGAGCAGGAAGTCCGCGCTGCCGGCATCAAGGACGGCATGGCCGTCAAGCATGCGCTCTGGGAGGTCTCGGAGTTCGCCGGACAGGAGCGCGGGTTCATGGCCGGCGTCATCGCCGCGGGACGCCCGCTCGCTGCCGGAGAGATTGCCCGCATGGGCACGGCGCGCGGCCGGGTCGAATCGGCATGGACGCTCGCCTGGTCGAAGCGCGCGGGATTCGGCGATGCCGTCGCCAAAGCCTTGGATACGGCGCAGGACGTCTACTTCACGTCGTTTGAGCGCGTTCGCACCGCCGTCTATGGCGCGGCGACAGCGTCGAACGGCTATCCGTTCTCGGCGGAGGATTGGTTCAAGCGGTCGACGGCCGGGATCGACAGCGTCCTTGCGGCCCAACGCGCGCTGACCGACCGCGTCAGCGCCGTGGCCGGAGAGACCGTCGATGCCGCCACCTGGCGCTTCGCCGCCGCCGCCGGAATTCTGGCGATCGCGGCCATGGCCCTGGCAGTCGGCACCCTCGTCACGTTGCGCCAGGTCCTGGCACCGTTGTCGCGGATGACAGCCTGCATGGGCCGCCTGGCCCAAGGCGATCTCACCGTCGCCATCACGGACGCGGGACGGCGCGACGAGATCGGCCCGATGGCCGCAGCGCTCGCGGTGTTCAAGCGCAACGCCGAGGAGAACAAGGCGCTGTTGCGCGAGCAAGATGCGTTGAAGTCGCGGGCCGAGGCCGATCGCCGCAGCCTCCTGGCGACTCTCGCGCAGGGGCTCGACGCGAAGGTCCGAGCTGTTGTCGACGCACTCACCGCGTCAACCCAAGAGCTCGATGCGTCCGCTGCCTCTGTGGCATCCATCGCCGAGGAGACCAATGCCGAGGCAAGGGCCGTCGCCGCGACGTCGTCCGAGGCTGGGCAGAGCGTGCAGACGGTCGCGGCCGCCACCGAGGAGCTGACGGCCACCATCGCCTCGATCGGCCGCGAGGTCGAATCCGCGCAGACCGTCGCCAACGCCGCCAGGCAGGATGTCGGCCGCTCGCGCGCCGTCGTCGGAGCGCTCAACGAGGCGTCGGGGCGGATCGGCGACGTCGTCGGCATCATCAACGCCATCGCGTCGCAGACCAACCTGCTGGCGCTCAATGCCACCATCGAAGCTGCCCGGGCCGGCGCGGCCGGCAGCGGTTTCGCGGTGGTGGCGAACGAGGTCAAGGCGCTCGCGGCACAGACCGGGCGCGCGACCGAGGACATCCGCGAGGAAATCGCGAAGATGCAAGGCGCCATCACGGCGGCCGCCGATGCGATGCAGGGGTTCGGCGCCCAGGTCACGCGCGTCTCCGAGGCGAACGGCATCATTGCCTCGGCCGTGGAAGAGCAATCCGCGACGGCGCACGAGATCGCGTCGGCCGTCGCAGCGGCGTCATCGCGTGTCCAGGACGTCGTGTCGCGCATCGGAGCGGTCACCGGCGCCACCGGCCAGACGAGCGCCGCGACGACGCAGATCAAGGCGTCGGCCGCCGAGCTTGCGCGGCAGGCCACCGTCCTGCGCGAAGCGGTCGCGCAGTTCCTGGCGGAGGTCCAAGCGGCGTTATCGCGCCGAGGCATGGGCGGGCTTGGCAGCCTCTCTCGCATGGCCCATCTAAGGGGCATGAATGAAGGCAAGCCACGGACCACCGCGACGCGGCGCGACCTCCTGCGCGCCGCCGCCGCCCTGCCCGTCACCATCGCCCTCCCCTGGGGCAGAGCCTCCGCCGCGCCTGATGTCCGCATCGTCGCAGCGCCGGCGCGCGCGACGATCGTCGGCAAGCCCCACCCCGATACCGACGTCTGGGCCTACAACGGCTCGGTTCCCGGGCCGGAACTTCGGTTCAAGCAGGGCGAGCGCGCCCGCATCACCTTCGAGAACGGCCTGCCGCAGGCCTCGACGGTGCATTGGCACGGATTGCGGCTGCCCAACGCCATGGACGGCGTGCCTGGCCTGACCCAGGCGCCCGTGGAGCCGGGCGGACGCTTCGTCTACGAGTTCGACCTGAAGGACGCGGGGACCTTCTGGTACCACCCGCATCTCGGCAGCGCCGAGCAGCTCGGGCGCGGCCTGTCCGGCGCCTTCGTCGTCGAGGAGAGCGACCCACCGACGGTCGATCGCGAGCTGACATGGGTGCTGTCCGACTGGCGCCTCGACGCGCAGGCCCGCATCGAGGGCGACTTCCTCGACCTGTTCGACGTGACGCATGCCGGTCGCCTCGGCAACACGGTCACGCTCAACGGCCGCGTGCCGGACAGGGTGGCCGTGCGCGCCGGCGAGCGCCTGCGGCTGCGCCTGGTCAACGTCGCCAACGCGCGCATCTTCAGCTTGGATTTCGGCGCGCTGCGCCCGCAGGTCATCGCCTTTGACGGGCACGGCGTCGCCCCGCACGCTCCGGCGGGCGGCCGCGTCGCGCTCGGCCCGGGCATGCGCGTCGATCTGATCCTCGACGTCGACGCGGCGCCGGGCGCCAAGCTGCCGATCATCGATCGGGCCAACCCCAACCGCGCGTTCCGCGTCGTCGACCTCGTCGCCGGGGCCAAGCCGTTTCGCCGGACGCCGCTGCAGGACGCCGTCGCCCTGCCGGCGAACCCGCTGCCCGAGCCTGACCTCGGCACGGCCACCCGCCAGGAGATCACGTTGGGCGGCGGCATGGGCGGCATGATGATGGGCAGAAGTGGGCAGGCGCCGAGCCAGGAGGGCAGCACCATGCAGCACGGTGCCCACCAGGACGCCAGCGGCGCCGCA
>JAEULF010000268.1 GCA_016793965.1 Alphaproteobacteria bacterium
GCGCGCCGCGCTGGGCCTCGGCTGCCGGCTGCACCGACCGAGATGCCGCCGTGTCGCTGGACGCGCGCTGGGATTCCGTTTGGCCCGGGCACAAGAAGTGGGCGGACTCCACCTTGCTCGCGATGGCGGAAGCAGTACGAGACGCTGCAGCGCGCCTCCAGGCGCCGGTGCCTGACAAGTCGAGCGTGTTCCTGGCCCGCTTCATCGAGCGGAAGGACAAGCTGTACCAGCGCGTCATCTTCGCGACGGTGGTCGAGCCGAAGCCTGGCACGCGCGGCTCCCTGCAGGGAATTGCGGTCACGCAGGACGCGCGCACCGGCGAGGTCGCGAGCATCTGCGACTACAGCTCGTCGTCGACGCACCGGCTGTACAAGATTGGCCGGATCGAGGGCGGTCGCTTCGTGCCGGCCGCCCGCGCGGAGTAGCCGAGGAATCGACCATGCCGGGGCCTGGGCCTGCCTAGTCGATCCCGGCTCCAGGCAACGCGCCGACGCGCTGCTCGAGCAGCGCGAGGAGGCGCAGCAGCGCCGCCCGGTCCGCTGGCGCGATGCCGGCGACGAGGGCTCGCTCCCAATCGCGCGCAAGCGGCACGATCTGCTCGTAGACCCGGCGGCCCTCGGCGGCGAGGGCGAGGCTGACGAGCCGTTGATCGCGCGCATGCGGCGCGCGCGACACGAGGCCGGCGGCGACCATCCGCGCGATGGCGCGGCTGACCTTGGCCTTGTCCATGCTCGTGCGTTCGCAGACCTCGTTTGAGGAGAGAGGCGCGAAGCGGCCCAGGACGGCCATGACGCGCCACTCGGGGATCGAGAGCCCGAAGCGGTCCTGGTAGAGGCGCGCGAGCGCCGCGCTGACGCGGTTCGCGAGGACGGAGAGCCGGTAGGGGAGGAACTCCTCGAGCGCCAGGGGAGCGGCATCGGGCTCAGGACGCGGCTCGACTTGGAGCGTTCGGGCGCTGGGTCTCTCGTGCTCCATGGCGGATCCCGGGAACCTCTTCGCGCTGCCAGGCTTGGTCGCCGAGGAGCGCGGCAACCCCTGCTGCCGAGCGTAGGAGCGCCTTGTATACTTGACAATTGTTTCGTTTGAAACGAAACAATCCATCGAAGTGTGGGGAACGTGCGGCGCGCGATCGCGCCAGGGCGGGGAGGCCGCGATGGCTGCCAGGAGCTACATCTCATTCCCGCGCATCGAGGGCGTCGCGTCGCGCCAGGCGCATGCGGCTCTGCCCGACGGCACCTTCGAGCGAGAGATCGGCAAGGAGGGGTTCTTCGGGCCGGCCGCGCACATGTACCACCGCCATCCGCCGACCGGATGGACCGACTGGCAGGGACCCCTGCGGCCGCGCGCCTTCGACCTGGCGAAACTCAACCGCGTCGATGCCAGCCCCTGGAACGCCGCGGAGGTGCTGCACAACGCCTCCGTCCGTGTCCGCCTGTGGCGCGCGCCGCAGGCGATGGAGCGCCTGGCGCGCAACGGCGACGGCGACGAGCTGATCTTCGTGCACGAGGGCGAGGGTGACCTCTTCTGCGACTTCGGCCGCCTTGCCTTCCGTCCCGGCGACTACATCGTGCTGCCGCGCTCGACGAGCTGGCGCGTCGAGACGCGCAGGCCGATGACGGCGCTGCTGATCGAGGCGACCAACTCCACGTACATGCTGCCGGAGAAAGGCATCCTCGGTCCGCACGCGATCTTCGACCCGGCGATGCTCGAGGCGCCGCGGCTCGACGAGGCGTTCAGGGCGCAGCAGTCGGCGCTCGGGCCGGGCGGCAGCTGGAAGATAGACGTCAAGCGCCGCGGCGCCATCAGCACCGTGACCTATCCGTTCAATCCGCTCGACGCCGTCGGCTGGAAGGGAGACCTGGCGCCCGTCAGGATCAACGTCGACGACATCCGTCCGTTGATGAGCCACCGGTACCATGTGCCGCCCTCGGCGCACTCCACCTTCGTCGCCAGCCGCTTCGTCGTCTGCACCTTCGTCCCGCGCCCCTTCGAGAGCGATCCCGACGCGCTCAAGGTCCCGTTCTTCCACAACAACGACGACTACGACGAGGTGATCTTCTATCATCGCGGCGATTTCTTCAGTCGCGACAACATCCATCCCGGGATGATGACGCTCCACCCCTGCGGCTTCACGCACGGCCCGCACCCGAAGGCTCTGACGCGCATGTTCAAGCAGTCGAAGCCGGCGACCGATGAGGTCGCCGTCATGATCGATGCCCGCGACGCGCTCGATGTCGCCGCCCTGCCTGCCGGGATCGAGTGGACCGGGTACGTCGATAGCTGGAAGCCCAAGGCGGCAGCCGAGTGAGATCGCCATGAAGCTTGCCACGCTCTCTGACGGCAGCCGCGACGGCACCCTCCTGATCGTCTCGCGCGACCTGACCCGCGCCGTGCGCGCGAGCGGGATCGCCCGCACCCTGCAGGACGCGCTCGACGCCTGGTACACGACGGCGCCGAAGCTCAAGGAGCTGTCCGACCAGCTCAACGCCGGACGGGTCGAGGGCGAGATCGCGGTCGACCCGCGCGCCCTGATGGCGCCGTTGCCGCGCGCCTACCAATGGGCGGACGGCAGCGCCTACGTCAACCACGTCGAGCTGGTGCGCAAGGCGCGCGGCGCCGAGATGCCGCCCTCGTTCTGGACCGACCCGCTGATGTACCAGGGCGGGTCAGACGGCATGATCGGCCCGTGCGCGCCGGTTCGCCTTGCCGATGCCGCCTGGGGAATCGATTTCGAGGCTGAGGTCGCGGTGATCACCGGCGACGTTCCGATGGGCGTCGCCGCGCGCGACGCCGGGCGCTGCATCCAGCTGGTGGCGCTGGTCAACGACGTCAGCCTGCGCAACCTGATCCCGTCGGAGCTGGCGAAAGGGTTCGGGTTCTTTCAGTCAAAGCCGTCATCGAGCTTCTCGCCCTGTGCGGTGACGCC
>JAEULF010000274.1 GCA_016793965.1 Alphaproteobacteria bacterium
GCTGCTCGGACGCGGCGCCGCGCGCATCTCCGGCGGGCGGCCCGGCATGGCGCCGAAGCTCGCATGGCGCGGCGGCGCGGCGGGCGGTGCCACCGAGGCGGCAGGAGCTGCGACGGGCGCCGCACCCGGTATCGCAGACGCAGACGGCGCAGTCGCCGGCGCCATCCCGCGCCGATCGCCGTCGCCATGGCGCCGCCACTGCGCGCGGTCGTCGCCGCGCTCGTCGCGCCGCCCGTCGCCGCGGCGGAGGTCATGCGGCGGCACCGGCCGATGCGGCATCGCGCCCGGGCCGGCCGCAGGCTGCGCCACAGGCTGCGGCGGGACGAGAACGCGGACATTGTTGGTGACGTTGACGCTGCTGCTGGCCGCGGCGCTGGCGACCGCCGCCGACGGCGGCGGCGCCGGGCAGTAGCGCGCATCGGACACGACCTGCCCGTTGAAGCATTGCACGGTCGGGGCCGACCGGTAGTAGGAGACAGGCGCCCCATGGCTGCGCCCGCGGTGCTCGGAGACCTCGATGCAGCCGCCCGCTGTCGATGCGAGCACGATTCCGGCGGCGGCCGAAGCTAGCGTCCTGACGTTCATGGCGGTGCCCTCCCTTGGCTGGGGACAGGCTCCCGGGAGATCGTGTCAGGATTTCGACTTCTTGCCGCAATCATTGCGGCAGGGTCATGGCGCCCGGGGATCGCGGGCAGATGCGATCGCCCAGGGGACCTCGCGGCACGGAGCGGCGCGCGCTCAGCGCCAGTTCCGCCACTCCGTGCGGAAGTAGCGGATCAAGTCGTAGTCGCCGGTGCGCGCGACCTTCCGCTCGATCAGGCGGCGCTCGCAGAGCTGCGTCTGCGCCACCGTCGACTTGTCCTCCAGGCACTCCGCGCGCGCCTCGTAGGTGAAGTCGAGCATGATCTGCTCGAACTTGTCGCGCATCTCCTCCGTCAGCACCGTCGGCGCGACATAGGGCCGGGGCGCCGGCGCCGGCTGCGGCTGGATGATCACGACGCCGCCGCCGGCCGCCGATGGCGGCGGCGCGGCGCCCTGCGGCAGGTAGGTGACGCCGTTCTCGCAGCGGATGGCATGGCCCTGGGCGGGGCCGAGGTCGCGGCAGACGAGGGTGCCGACCGGACCGCGCGGCTGCGCCCAAGCCTCGGCGGCGCCCGCGAGAGAAGCGGCGGCGGCGGCGATGCCGATGAGGGCCGCGAGCGAAGGATGCACGGTCATGGCGAGCCTCCGTGTTGCGCCGTCGGCGCACGCTGGCACGGGACGATGGCGGAAGGAAGGCGGTCGCGGCCCGAGCGCCGCCGCGCTCAGCGCGGCGCCGACTCGCCCTGCACCAGCGCGGACAGGATGCCGTTCAGCCGGCGGATGCGGTCGGACATCGTGCGCAACAGGAACACCACGAAGTCCGAGCGCTCGGCGGCCAGGCGGTCGAAGCCCGCGCGATCGACGCGGATGACGCGGCAGGCCGTGGTCGCCGTCGCCGACGCGCTGCGCGGCTTGCCGTCGAGCATCGCCATCTCGCCGAACACCTCGCCCGGCTCGAGCATGTCGACCAGGCGGTCCTTGACCGTGAGCTCGACGATGCCGGCCAGGATCGCGAACATGCTGTCGCCCGGGCTGCCCTCGCGGATGATCACCTCGCCCGGGCTGTAGGTCCGCTCCTGGCCGTAATCCTCCAGGTACTCGAGCGAGGTCGCCACCGCGTCGCGCGCCTTCGGTCCCGGCGCCGCCGCCGCCGCAGCCGTGCTCGCCGAGGGTGCGACCAGCACGCCGGCCAGCGGCATCTCCACGCCCTCGAAGACACGCTCCGTCGAGGAACCGTTCGCAATGCCGCCGCGATGCCCGCCGTTGCTGTCCTGGGCGCCGCGCAGGCAGTCGGCGACGCTGCGCTGGAGCGCTGCCCAATCGGACACGCTCCACCAGCCGGCCGCGAGCTCCAGCAGGTCGGCGCTGTACTTGCCGCACGGGCAAACCACGGCCGCGGAATCGCCGCTGACCGTGAAGTCAATGCCGCATGGGCAGCGCACGGTATAGCCGCCGTGCGACGCCTTGTCGGAAGGTGCCGTTTCGCCGACGATCCGCATGGGTCCTCTCGGGGGCGAGAATGTGCCCCCCGGCGCCTGCCCTGTCCAGGATCTTGCCGATCTTCAGGTTACTCGACCGTAACGCTCTTCGCCAGGTTGCGCGGCTGATCGACGTCCGTCCCCTTGTGCACCGCAGCATGGTAGGCGAGGAGCTGGACCGGCACGGCATAGAGGATCGGCGCCACGAAAGGATCGCAGACGGGCATCTCCATGACCGCCGCCACGCGATCGCCCAGCCGCGCGATGCCCGCCCGGTCGGCCATCAGCACGACCTTGCCGCCGCGCGCCGCCACCTCCTCGACGTTCGACGCCGTCTTCTCGAACAGCGCGTCGCTCGGCGCCAGGACGACCACGGGGACGTGCTCGTCGATCAGCGCGATCGGCCCGTGCTTCATCTCGCCCGCTGCGTAGCCCTCGGCGTGGATGTAGGAGATCTCCTTGAGCTTCAAGGCACCTTCCAGCGCCAGGGGGTAGAGCGAGCCGCGCGCGAGGTAGAGGACGTCGCGCGCCTCGGCGACCGACGCGGCGACCTCGCGGATGCGCTGATCCTGAGCGAGCAGCTCGGAGAGCTGCGCCGGCACCTCGGTCAGCGCCGTGGTCAGCCGGTCGCGGGTCGACGCGTCGATGGCGCCGCGCGACTCGGCCGCGGCGACCGCCAGGCAGGCGAGGACGGTGAGCTGGGCGGTGAAGGCCTTGGTCGAGGCGACGCCGATCTCCGGCCCGCACAGGGTCGGGAGCACCGCGTCGCTCTCGCGCGCGATCGTGCTCTCCGGCACGTTGACGACGGAGAGGATGGCCTGGCCCTGCGACCGCGCGTAGCGCAGCGCCGCCAGCGTGTCCGCCGTCTCGCCCGACTGCGAGATGAAGAGCGCGGCACCGCCCTTCGGCATGGGCGCCTCGCGGTAGCGGAACTCCGACGCCACGTCGATCTCGACGGGGAGTCGCGCCACCCGCTCCAGCCAGTACTTCGCGACCAGGCCGGCGTAATAGGACGTGCCGCAGGCGATGACCGTCAGCCGCTCCAGCCGCTTCAGATCGACCGGCAGCTTCGGCAGCGCGATCCGCCGGGTATGCGGGTTCAGGTGCGAGGAGAGCGTGTCGCCGACCACGGCCGGCTGCTCGTGGATCTCCTTCTCCATGAAGTGGCGGAAGCCGCCCTTGCCGATCAGGGCGCCCGACACGGCGGTCTGCTTGATCGCGCGCTCGACGGGCCGGCCCGACGCGTCGCGCACGGCGGCACCGTCCTGGCTGACGACGACCCAGTCGCCCTCCTCGAGATAGGAGATGCGCTGGGTCAGCGGCGCCAGCGCCAGCGCGTCCGAGCCCAGGTACATCTCGCCGTCGCCGTAGCCGACGGCGAGCGGGCTGCCACGGCGGGCACCGACCATGATGTCGTGCCGCCCCGCGAACAGGATGGCGAGGGAGAAGGCGCCCTCGAGCTTGCCCATCGCCTCCGCCATCGCCTCCTCCGGCGTCATGCCCTGCTCCAGCAGGTGCGTGAGGAGATGCGCCACGACCTCGGTGTCGGTCTCCGACTGGAACTGGTTGGCGCGGGACGAGAGCGCGGCGCGCAGCTCGCGGTAGTTCTCGATGATGCCGTTATGGACCAGCGCCACCTTGTCCGTGGCGTGCGGGTGCGCGTTGGCCTCGCTCGGCACGCCGTGCGTCGCCCAGCGCGTGTGGCCGATGCCGATGGTGCCGGCGAGCGGCTGGCGGTCGAGCAGCGCCGCCAGGTTGGCGAGCTTGCCCTCGGCGCGCCGGCGCTCGATGTGGCCGTTCACCAGCGTCGCCACGCCGGCGCTGTCGTAGCCGCGGTACTCCAGGCGCTTCAGCCCGTCCACGAGGAGGGGTGCTACCTGCGCCTTGCCGATGATGCCCACGATGCCGCACATGCTGCCTTGCCCTCTATGCCGTGACGTCGAATGCCCGATCCGTCGCCTGCCCTCATGGCGAGGAGGCCGCGACGCGGGCGTCTCGAACCATGAGGGGAGCGACGGAACGCCGCTGCCCGCCGATGCCTTGTTCCTCTACGTCTTCTTCCGCTTCTTCCCCGCGTTCTCGCTCCGGAAGCGCTCGGCCCAGCCGGGCAGCTCGGTCTGCCGGCCGCGCGCCACGGCGAGCGCGCCGTCGGCGACGTCCTGGGTGACGACGGAGCCCGCGCCGATGATGGCGCCGGCGCCGACCTTGACCGGGGCGACCAGCGCCGAGTTCGAGCCGATGAAGGCGCCGGCGCCGATCTCCGTGTGGTGCTTCAGGAAGCCGTCGTAGTTGCAGGTGATGGTGCCGGCGCCGACGTTGGCCCGCTCGCCGATGCGCGCGTCGCCGATATAGGAGAGGTGGTTGGCCTTGGCGCCCGCCTCGACCACCGCCTTCTTGATCTCGACGAAGTTGCCGATATGGGCGCCGGCGCCGATGCTCGTGCCCGGCCGCAGCCGCGCGAAGGGCCCGACGACCGCATGATCGGCGACGACCGTGCCCTCGATGTGGCAGAAGGCGCGGATCTCGACATGGTCGCCGACCGTCACCTCCGGCCCGAACACGACGTTGGGGCCGACCGTGACGTCGCGGCCGAGCCTGGTGTCCCAGCTGAGATAGACGGTCTCCGGGTCGACCAGCGTGGCGCCCTCGGCCATCGCGTGCAGGCGCAGCCGGCCCTGCGCCACGCGCTCGGCGGCGGCGAGCTTGGCGCGGTTGTCGACGCCCATCACCTCGGCCTCCGGCGCCTCGATGACGGCGATGCGATGGCCGGCCGCGCGCGCCAGGCCGACGATGTCGGTCAGGTAGTACTCGCGCTGCGCGTTGTCCGGCCGCACCCGGTCGAGCAGGTCCCACAGCAGCGCCCCGTCGGCGCAGTAGATGCCGGCGTTGCACAGGCCGATCGCGCGTTGCGCCGCGTCCGCGTCCTTGTGCTCGACGATGGCGTCGAGCGTGCCGTCCCTCGCCGTGACCATGCGGCCGTAGCCGGTCGGGTCCGCGGGGCGGAAGCCCAGCACGACCAGCGCCGGCAGCGCCCCGTCGGCGAGCGGCGCGCGCCGCGCGGCGGCCATCAGGCGCAGCGTCTGCGTCGTGATCAGCGGCACGTCGCCGTTGAGGATCAGCACGTCGCCGGCGAAACCCGCCAGCGCCGCGCGCGCCGCCTTCACCGCGTCGCCGGTGCCCTTCTGCTCGGCCTGGGTCGCCGTCCGGTGCGGCGCCACGGCGGCCGCGACGTCGCTCATGCCCGGCGCGGTGACGACGACGATGCGCGCGGGCTCCAGCGCCTCGGCAGCAGCGACGACATGGCGCACCATCGGCCGGCCGGCGACCGGGTGCAGGACCTTCGGCAGGTCCGACTTCATGCGCGTGCCCTTCCCCGCCGCCATGACGATCGCGGCGAGGGGGGCGGAGGACGGACCGGCCTGCGGGACGGGCGAGGGAACGGGTTGCTCGGGCATCGGCGCCTTGACGGTGGTGGGCCAGGAGAGGGGCGATCGATCCAGTCGGTTGCCGCGCGGGCGGCATCGTGGCGGTCACGGGCGATGGGGAGGGCCCCCGCTTTCGCGAGGGCGGTGGGGCCCTTCGCCGGCCGTGCGGCGCCGCTGGCCGCCCCGCGGCGGCGCGCACGTAAACACTTGGCGCCGGCATGCGCAACCGCGAATGACGTGCCGTGCAGGAGATGTGCAGCCGAGGGCCTCGTGCCGTCCCGCGTCGCTCCGTTCAGCCGGCGAGCGCGCCCTGCAGCAGCAGAACGCCGACGGCGATGCCGATCGCCCCGGCCAGCCATTTGAGCGGGCGCAGCTCGCGCCGCACGGCGCTGGTCACCGGGTCGGCCGGCCGGCTTGCGGCACCGGCCATGCCGTCGAGCAGGCCGTTGGCGATGTCCATCGCCTCGTCCATCGCGTCCCGCATCAGCGCCGCGGTCGAGCGGCCGCCGGCCGGCTGCGCGCCGTCGAGCGCGGTCATGAAGCGGGACGATCCGGGGGACGACCAGGTGACTTCGAGCATCGCCGGCACTCCGTGCTGCCTTGCTGACGGGGCGACAGTGGCACGCAGGCGCGCGGGCGAGAAATCACTTGATGTTTCTGCGTGCAAGGATGTTGCAGTCTGTTACCGGTGCCGCGCCGCCGCGATTGCATTCCCGGTGCGGCTATGGGATGGGGCGGCAGGACGAGGGGCGGAGGGATCAGGGCATGGACGGTTCGGCCGGCGCATCGGTCACGGCCGCCAGGGCGCGCAGGACGATCGAGCGTCCGGCGCTGACGCTCGCCGACCGCGCGCGCCGGGCGCTGCGCGCGCTGAAGCACGCCGTCACCTTCTGGCGGCGCGCGGTGGTGCTGACCGTCAACCGCGCGCTCGGGCGGACCTTCGTGCCGCGCACCAACCTGATGACCATCGAGCCGACCGGCGCCTGCAACCTCGCCTGCCGCTTCTGCGGCCATCCGAAGAAGACGGAGGGCAAGGTCAGCATGCCCGCCGCCGACTTCGCCATGGTGCTCGACCAGGTCGCCGCGACGGGCACCAGCTACGTCTCGCTGACGCCGACCACCGGCGACGTCTTCATGGACAAGGACATCCTGGCGAAGCTGGCGGCGCTCCAGGCGCATCCGGGCATCGACGGCTTCGAGTTCTTCACCAACTTCGTGCTGGCCGACGCCGAGGCGATCGCGGCGCTGGCCGCCGCCGCGAAGCTGAAGATCATGGTGATCAGCATCTACGGCCATGACGAGGCGAGCTTCTGCGCCATCGCCGACCGGCCGGCCAACCAGTACGCCAGGCTGGTGCAGAACCTGCGCCGCCTGGCCGACGCGGCCCCCGCGTTCAAGGGCAAGATCGTCGTCGGCCTGCGCACGGAGGAATGGGTGGAGTGGTCGCCCGCGGCCGGCTGGGCGCGCCATCCCGGCCTCGCCGAGAGCGACCTGCTGCTGGCGATCCGGGCACTCTGCCGGCACGCCAACGTCGAGTGGTCGGGCAACTATGTCGGCTTCGACACCTGGGGCGGCAAGGTGACGCCGGCCGACGTCGCCGGCCTCGACATGACCATCAGGAAGCGCCCGAACATGCCGAAGATCGGCGCCTGC
>JAEULF010000288.1 GCA_016793965.1 Alphaproteobacteria bacterium
GGCCGCGTGCGCGACAGGAAGATCTGCGGGCCGCGCTGCTCCTCGCGCACGTCGTAGATCAGCGCGCGGACGCGGTCGCCGGTGCGGAACATCTCGCGCGGCAGCAGCTCGTCGCGCCGGAGCATCGCCTCGGCGCGGCCGAGATCGACCGTGACGTTGCCGAACTCCACGCGCTTCACCAGGCCGTTGACGATCTCGCCGACGCGATTCCGGTACTCGTCGTACTGCCGCTTGCGCTCGGCCTCGCGCACCTTCTGCACGATGACCTGCTTGGCGGTCTGCGCCGCGATGCGGCCGAAGTCGATCGGCGGCAGGTCGTCGATGATGAACTCGCCGACCGCGACGTCGGCACGGATGCGCTGCGCCTCTTTCAGCGTCATGTGCGTGTGCTCGTTCTCGAGCGGCGGCTCCGCGACCTGGCGATACCGCTGCAGGCGAATCTCCCCGGTCTTGCGGTCGATCTCGGCCCGGATGTCGCGCTCCAGGCCGTACTTCGACCGCGCGGCCTTCTGGATCGCCTGCTCCATCGCCTCGAGCACCTGGTCGCGCTCGATGCCCTTCTCGCGCGCCACGGCGTCCGCGACTTGGACCAGCTCGATCCTGGGAAGCGTCGCTGTTGCCATCCTCGATCTCCAGCCTTTCCATGCGGCCCCGCCCGCGGGCGCCGCCCCGTACCTGTCGCTAGATCCGCCCGCCTCTCGCTGCTTTGAGCAGCGCGTCGGTGATCACGATCTTCGCCTTCTCCACGTCGCCGAGCGGCAGCTCGACCTGCTGCCCATCGACCGTCAACCGCACCACCCCGTCGCCGGCGCCGTCGATCCGGCCCGCGAACCGGCGCCGTCCGTCGCGCGGCGCGCGGAGCTCGACGCGCGCGTCGAAGCCGGCGAAGCGCGCGAACTGAGCCGCGCCCTTGAGCGGACGGTCGAGGCCCGGCGAGCTCACCTCGAGGTCATAGGCCCCGAGGATCGGATCCTCCACGTCCAGCAACGGCTCGATCGCCCGGCTGATCGCCGTGCAGTCGTCCAATGCCATCGCGCGGCGCGGCGCGCTCGGCCCGGCCTCCGGCGGCTCCGGCAGGGGCTCTGCCATCACCTGGAGGGTCTGCCCGCCCGGGCGGGCGATCAGCTTCACGCGGACCAACTCGTAGCCCAAAGCCACCAGCGCCGGCTCGATGAGCCCGCTTACGCGGGCCTCCAAAGCCTCGCCGCTCTGGCTCCGCCGCTCGTCGGCCTCGCGGCCCGTCGCGCGATCCGCAGAATGCGCCTTCACGCTGCTCGCTCCTGCACGCCTGCCCCGTCGCCCCGGCCGCTCCGACGGTCGCCGACGAAACGACAGAACGCCCCCCGGCGGGCTTCGTGCCCACCTTCTCGTTCTCGCTATGTCGGGGGGATCGACGTACAGAGTACGCAGAGACCTAGCTACAACTCTTGCGGCGATTTTGCAAGGCCGCGACCTCAGCGCGACACGGGCGCGCCCCTCGCGCGACGCCGGAACGTCAGGAAGCAAGGCTTGCGCCCGGCACGGACAGCCTTTTCCTCGTATCGCGTCGCCGGCCAGTCGCCAGGGCGATCGCTCCAGTCTCTCGGCGCCCTTGCCGGCCAGGCGAAGTGCTCGCTGGCGAGGACGTGACGCAGGATCCACTCGAGGTATCCGGGATCGTCCGTGGCGATGCGCAGCTCGGCACCGTCGGCGAGGATTCGCGCCAGCGCGTCGAGCGTCTCCGGCTGGACGATGCGACGGCGCCAGTGGCGCCGCTTCGGCCATGGGTCTGGGAACAGGATGAAGGCGCGCTCCACGCCGGCCTCCGGCAGCAGCCCCAGGAGGGGACGCCCGTCGTCAGGCAGGATTCGGACGTTCCGGGTGCCCTGGCGCTCCAGGTGCCCGAGCAGCGACGCGATGCCGTTCATAAAGAACTCGGCGGCGATGAAGCTCACGTCCGGATGCGCTGCGGCCTGCCAGGCCAAGTGCTCGCCGCCGCCGAAGCCGAGCTCGATCCACAGGCGATCAGGCGTTCGACCGAACAAGCGCGCCAGGTCCAGGGGCTCGGTGCCAAGAGGGACGGGCAGCGATAGGCGCGGCAGCAGCTCCGCCTGGAGACGGCGCTGGCTCGGCTTGAGCGGCCGCCCGAGGCGGCGCCCATAGGTGGTCTTCAAGCGCGGCGGGCGGTCCGGCCCGTCTTCCGCCGGATCGCCCGCCATGGCAGTAGCGCGCGGATCAGGCGCTGAAAGCGCGCTTGAGGTCGCCGACCAGGTCGGTCTTCTCCCAGGAGAAGCCGCCATCGGCCTCGGGCTGCCGCCCGAAGTGGCCGTAGGCCGAGGTGCGCGCGTAGATCGGCCGGCTGAGCTTGAGATGCTCGCGGATGCCGCGCGGGCTCAGGTTCACCAAGTCGCAGAGGACCTTGACGAGCTTCGCCTCGTCCACCTTGCCCGTGCCGTTGGTGTTCACGTAGACCGACAGCGGCTTCGACACGCCGATCGCGTAGGAGAGCTGGATGGTGCAGCGCTCGGCGAGGCCTGCAGCCACCACGTTCTTCGCGAGGTAGCGCGCGGCATAGGCGGCCGACCGGTCAACCTTCGTCGGGTCCTTGCCCGAGAAGGCGCCGCCGCCGTGCGGCGCAGCGCCGCCGTAGGTGTCGACGATGATCTTGCGACCGGTGAGGCCGGCGTCGCCGTCCGGGCCGCCGATCACGAAGCGGCCGGTCGGGTTCACGTAGAATTCCTCCTCCGGGCACATCCAGCCCTTCGGAAGGACCTTGAGCACGTGCGGCCGCACGATCTCGCGAACCGTCGCCTGGTCGATCTCCTTCGAGTGCTGGGTCGAGACGACGACCGAGGTCGCCTTGACCGGCTTGCCGTTCTCGTAGAGCAGCGTGACCTGGCTCTTCGCGTCCGGCCCCAGGCGCTTCTCCGCGCCGGAGTGCCGGACATCGGAGAGCGACTTCAGGATGCTGTGCGCATAGTAGATCGGCGCCGGCATCAGCTCGGGCGTCTCCGTGCAGGCGAAGCCGAACATGATACCTTGGTCGCCCGCGCCCTCGTCCTTGTTGCCGGCAGCGTCGACGCCCTGGGCGATGTCGGCGGACTGCTCATGGACGTAGCACTTGACCTTCATCTTCTTCCAATGAAAGCCATCCTGCTCGTAGCCGATGTCCTTCACGGCCATGCGGGCCGCTTCGATCATGACGTCGGCGTCGACCTTCTTCGGCCCGCGCACCTCGCCCGCGAGGACGACGCGATTGGTCGTCGCCAACGTCTCGACCGCGACGCGCGAGTAAGGGTCCGCAGCAAGGAACGCGTCGACGATCGAATCGGAGATCCGGTCGCACACCTTGTCGGGATGGCCTTCCGATACGGATTCGGACGTGAAAAGGTACGACGAGGCGGCCATCTTCGGCTCCTGGTGGCGGCGTTGTTGCAGAGGCGGGTTCCCGCGGCGCTGACGCGCGGTCGTCAAAGAACGCGCTTTGTGGCAACCACGCAGGCCCCCGTCAAGCCTCGCAAGCGAGGCCCGTCGCAAGCCGGCAAGTCGCTGCCGCGCCGGTCAGAACTGACTAGGGGTCAATCGCGCGGCCTGCGCCCGCGCCCGCGGCCGGCGTCGTCGCCGCCGTCCTCCGGGACCGCAAGGGCCTTCGCGAGCTCGAAGATGCGGCGGCGCAGGTGCGGATCGCCGATGCGATAGTAGGCGCGCACGAGCTCCAGCGTCTCGCGCTTCGCCATCGGGTCCGGTCCCTGCTGGATCTCCGCATCGGCGGGGACGCTCGCGCTCGCATCGAGCTGGCCTTCCTCGCTCATGTCGTCGAAGAAGAACGAGACGGGCACGTCGAGGACGCGGCAGAGATCGTAAAGGCGGCTCGCGCCGATCCGGTTGGCGCCGCGCTCGTACTTCTGCACTTGCTGGAACGTGAGCCCGAGCTCCTTGCCCAGACGCTCTTGGCTCATCCCCAGCAGCGTTCGGCGCAAGCGCACCCGCGATCCGACATGCACGTCGATGGCATTCGGGCTGCCGTCAGGATTGCGGTTGCCCCTGCCGCGACCGCGTCCGCGACCGCGCCCAACCGAGGTGCTCGCACTGCCAATCTTCAGCGCCATTGCTCAAGCCACCCTTCAACGAGAACCGGAGCAAACCCCTACCCCAACCACCTCGGATTGCGAAACCTATCTTCCGGCCTAGGCGGTGTCCACCGCGAGGATAGACTAGTCCACCATTGCGGGCATTTCTCGCGGTCCCCGCCAGAAGAGGATTGCGGCCATGGCGAGGAGCGCGAGCGGCAGCAGCGCTGCCTGTCCGATCTCCGAGTACGGCGTTCTGCTTGCGGCAATGCCGGGAAGCGCTGCGTCGATGAAGCCGCGGTCGTTGAGCGGCAGCGCCTGGAGGATCCGGCCATAGGCGTCGATGACCGCGGAGATGCCCGTGTTGGCCGAGCGAACCAAAGGCACCCCTTCCTCGATCGCGCGGAACCGAGCGCTCTGGAGATGCTGGTACGGCCCGGAGCTGTTCCCGAACCACGCATCGTTGGTGATGTTGAGAAGCCAATGCGGGCGCGTCGCAGCGCCGCCGGACGGCGCCGTGACCCGGCCGGGGAAGATGACCTCGTAGCAGATAAGCGGCGAGGCCGGCGGCGCTCCGGGCAGACGCAAGGTCGCCAGCTCCGCTCCTGCGGAGAAGTCGAGCGATCCCAGCGTCAGCTTGCCGAAGGGCAGCACGCTGCGCAGCGGCATGTACTCGCCGAAAGGCACCAGGTGCACCTTGTCGTACACGGCGACCACGCTGCCAGCCTGGTCGACCGCAGCCATGCTGTTGAAGACGCGCGCGACCCGATCGACGCCCTGCGAGTCGCGCGCGAACTCGACGCGCGGAATGCCCGCAATGACCACGCCTGCGCCGGTCAACGCGTTGGCGCCGATGGACATCGGCAGCCCAGGGCTGCCGTCCAGGTTGTAAGGAATGGCCGTCTCCGGCCAGATCACATGCGTCGGCGCCACGGCGGCGCGCGCAACGGAGAGGTCGATCAGGGCCTGCAGGTGGCGTGCGCGCAGGTCGTCGCGCCACTTCAGCGGCTGCGCGATGTTCGGCTGCACGACGCGCAGCCGCACGCCGGGTACGTCTGCCGCGGTCTGCGTCGCTAGCCTGGCGCCGCCCCACGCGCCGAGACAGGCCAGCACGCCCCAGGTCGCCGCGACGAACAGCGCGGCGCTCCGGCGCGTCCGTGCCTCGGATGGGCCGGCGCTCGCCGCCACCCATGCACCGGGCGCGGCAGCGGCCGCGACCGTCAAGAGGCCGAGACCATAGGCGCCGACGAGCGCCGCGCCCTGCGCCACGGCAAGCACCGGCGCCCAGGCGTAGGCCACGAGATTCCAAGGGAAGCCGCTCAGCACATGCCCGCGCGCCAGCTCGATCGCGAGCCACAGCAGCGCGAGAAGGCATGCGCGCGCCGGCGCCGTCAGGCGGAACCGTCGGTCGATTGCCTGGTACGCGCCCGCGAGCAGGCCGCCGAAGATCCCGAGGCCGGCACAAAGAGCGACGATGGCAAACGGCGCCCACAAGGCCAGGACAGGCGAGCGCATCGCGAAGGAGAAGCCGATCCAATAGAGTCCGGACAAGAAGAACCCGAAGCCGAACGCCCAGCCTGCGGCCAGGCTTCGCGCGCGCGTCGGACGCATCCCGGCGCCGACTCGCCACGCTGCTCCACCGTCGAGGAGCCAGCCGAGCCCGACGAAGGCGACCACGACCAACGGCATGGCATGCACCGGCGCCATGGCCCCCGCAAGGCACGCGCCGAGGACGAACGCGATGAGGAGACGGCGCCATCCGCCGGTCCGGCCGACGCGGTCCGCAAGGACGACGAGGCGGCCGGCAGCCCGGCCCGCGGAGCCGGCGCCGCGCGGAGTCCTGGTCCCGTCTGTCATGCGCTTAACGCTCGCGCCGGGTCGGCGGGCCGGACGGCTCCGGCCCGGTGACGGTCTTGCTGGTGGATCGGACGCGGCCGGACGTCGAGAGGCGCGCGGCACGCCTTCCCCCGGCCTTGCGCGCCTGGCGCGTCGGCTTCTCTTCCTCGACCTCGGCGGCGGGCGACGGCGCCGCCGCTGCCGGCGCGCGCGCTTCAGGGTGCGGCTCGGCGACCGGCGGTCCAGCGTCAGCCGGCATGCGCAGGCCGCGGACGCGCGCGCGCTTCACGCGCCGGGGATCGGCCTCGATGATCTCGAAGACCAGGCCGGAGGGATGGCTGACGAGCTCGCCTCGCGCCGGCACGCGACCGGCAACCGAGACGATCAGCCCGCCCAGGGTGTCGATGTCGCCAGCGCGCTCCTCGTCCGTGAGGATCTTGCCGAACCGCGCCTCGAAGTCGGCGAGCGGCAGGCGGGCCGCCGCGATCACCGATCCGTCGGGCGCGCGCGTCAGGCTCGTCGGCTCCTCGTCGTCGTGCTCGTCCTCGATCTCGCCGACGATCGTCTCGACCAGGTCCTCGATCGTCACGAGCCCGTCGATGCCGCCATACTCGTCGACGACAAGCGCAAGGTGCGTGCGCGACAGCCGCATCTGGAGCAGCAGGTCGAGGACGCGCATCGAGGGCGCGACGAAGAGGACTTTGCGCAGGATCTCGCCGAGCGCGAACGACGGCTTGCCCACGCTCGCGAGCACGTCCTTGATGTGGACCATGCCCAGGACGTTGTCGAGCGTCTCGCGGTAGACCGGAAGCCTCGAATGCGCCTCCTTCAGGATCGCCTGGACGAGGTCGTCCAGCGAAACGGACTCCTCGATCGCCTTGATGTCGGCGCGCGGCACCATGACGTCGTAGGCAGTGAGGTCGCGCAGCTTGAGGATGTTGACCAGCAACGTCCGCTCATGGGCGAGCGCGGCGCGCGCGCCGGGAGACCGGTCGTCTGGCTCGCTGATGAGCTCCTCGATCACCGTCTGCAACGGGTGGTCGGCGGAGCGCTGGCGCCAGATCGAGCGGATCCGGTCCACGAAGCGGCGCAGGCCCTTGTCCTGGTCGCCTGCGCCTGGGTCGCTGCGCGCGCCGATCGAGCCGTCGCCTTTTCCGGCGCCGTCTGGGATG
Organism: Alphaproteobacteria bacterium; assembly: GCA_016793965.1. Taxonomy (GTDB): domain Bacteria; phylum Pseudomonadota; class Alphaproteobacteria; order JAEULF01; family JAEULF01; genus JAEULF01. The sequence goes on from JAEULF010000288.1 coordinate 7,058, forward strand.
GCGGAATCGCGTCGATCGCTCATTGTTCCCGCAAGCCCTCAGCCGTTCCCTGCGCTCTCGACTGCGTATGGGTCCGGGATGCCGGCAGCCGCCAGAATGCGTGTCTCCAGAGCTTCCATCGTCGCGGCGTCCCTCTCGGTCTGGTGATCGTAGCCCAGCACGTGCAGAACACCATGTACCACGAGATGATAGAGGTGATGCGCTCTGGGAATCCTGCGTTCCGCAGCCTCCGCGATCAGGGTCTCGCGGGCCACGATCATGTCGCCGAGGCCGGAGGGCCCCGCGCCGCCGCGCTCCGAGGGTCCGTCGGCGGCCGTGGCGAAGGCGAGCACGTTGGTCGGCTTGTCCTGGCCGCGCCAGCAGGCGTTCAAGGCGCGAATCGCCTCATCGTCGGCGAGCAGCACGCCGATCTCGCCGCCGCGCCGGAGGATCCGAGAGGCCCTCCGCCCGCTTGCCTGATCGAGGGCGGCCTTCGCCGCTTCCAAAGCGAGGCGGCGCGGCGCGCGCAGGCTCCGATGCCAGAGCTGGTCGCTGATCGTCACCGTCAAGTCCACGTTGCGCGACGGCCTTGGGCGCAGCCGTCCGGTCACGACACCGGACGGGCTCGACGCGACGGCGCGCGGCCCGGCTTCCCCTGTCCGGCAACAGGCGTCTCCGTCGCCTGGTCACTCGCCCCCGGGGCACTCTCCGCCGGGGCACTCTCCGCCGGGGCACTCTCCGCCGGGGCACTGGGGCCCGGCGCGGCCGCCGCACGGCCGGGACGATGGTCGTATGCTGCCAGGATCCGAGAGACCAGCGGGTGTCGGACGACGTCGGCCCGGGCAAACCGGACGATGCTCACGCCCTCGACGCCGGTCACCGCGTCGATCGCGTCCTGCAGGCCCGACGTAACGCCAGACGGCAAGTCGATCTGAGACAGGTCGCCCGCGACCACCATGCGCGCGTTCTCGCCCAGGCGCGTCAGGAACATCTTCATCTGCACGGCCGTCGTGTTCTGGGCCTCGTCGAGGATCACGAAGGCGTTCGCCAGCGTGCGGCCGCGCATGAAGGCCAGCGGCGCGATCTCGATGTCGCCGCGCGCGATGTAGCGCTCGAGCTGCTCGGCGGTGAGCATGTCATGCAGCGCGTCATACAGCGGCCGCATGTAAGGATCGACCTTCTCGCGCATGTCGCCGGGCAGGAATCCCAGTCGCTCGCCGGCCTCGACCGCGGGTCGCGACAGGATGAGCCGGTCGACGGCGCCTTCGAGCAGGAACGACAGGCCCATGGCGACGGCGAGATAGGTCTTGCCCGTGCCCGCAGGGCCGATCCCGAACACCAGATCGTGGCTCCGCAGCGCCTTCAGATAGGCCGTCTGGCCGTGCGTGCGCGGCTGCACGATGCGCCGCCGCGTCCGGATCTCGAGGTCGCCGTCGCTTTGCTCGCGGCCCTGCGTTCGCACGATCTCCTCGCTCCCTCGGACGGCGCTCGCCAAGCCGATCTCCGATTCGATCATGCGCAGCGCCGCGTCAACCTCCGGCAGGCTCACATGCTTGCCGCGCTTGAGCCTGTCGTAGAGCGTCGTCAGGCATGCCCTGGCCGCGTCGGCGTCCGGCCCGCTGCCGCTGATCGCGACTTGGTTGCCGCGCGACGACAGCGACACGCCGAGCTTCTGCTCGATGCGCGCAAGGTTCTGGTTGTATGCGCCGAACAGCAGGGGCAGCAGGCGGTTGTCGTCAAACGAGATCTGGATAGGCCGCTCAATCGGACGAATGGAGACCGCGCTCAAGCGTTGGCCCTCTCTGGTTGCCTCGTCGTTGCTCCTACGTCGCTCTCAGCTGGCGAGCCGTCGAGGGAGTTCAAGGCGGCTCCGTCGATGCGCACGCCGACGATCGATCCCGCGCCGACGTCGCTGCGGCCGGGCGGCGCGCTGAAATGGACCGGTTGGAATTGCGGCGTCCGGCCGCTGAGCTGCCCCGGCTTCCTCCCGGCTTTCTCGACCAGCACCTCGACAACCTTGCCGACGGCGGCCGCATTGAAGGCCGCCTGCTGCTCGCGCAACAGCGCTTGGAGCTCCTGCAGACGCTCGTCCTTGACCGTTTCGGGCAGCTGCGCCGCGGCAGCGGCCGGCGTCCCCGGCCGGGGGCTGTACTTGAACGTGAAGGATTGCGCGAAGCCGACGGTGCGCACGAGCTGCAGCGTCGCCTCGAAGTCAGCATCCGTCTCGCCGGGATAGCCGACGATGAAGTCGGACGACAGCGCCATCGCCGGCTGTGCGCGGCGCAGGTCTTCGACGATGCGCAGATAGCCTGCCGCGCTGTGGCGCCGATTCATTGCCGCGAGCACGCGGTCGGAGCCGCTCTGCACGGGAAGATGGAGGAACGGCATGAGCTGGGCGACGTCGCCATGGGCAGCGATCAGGTCGGCTCCCATGTCGCCGGGATGCGACGTCGTGTAGCGGATCCGGCGCAATCCGTCGATCTCGGCGAGGCCGCGCGCGAGACGCGCCAGCCCCCAGCTTCCCTCCGCCGATTCGGGCGCCTCTCCGTGATAGGCATTCACGTTCTGCCCGAGCAACGTCACTTCGCGAACGCCGGAAGCCACCAGGTGACGCGCTTCGGCGACGATATCCCGCGCCGGGCGCGAGTACTCTGCGCCACGCGTGTACGGCACGACGCAGAAGCTGCAGAACTTGTCGCAGCCTTCTTGGACCGTGAGGAAGGCGCTGACGCCCGTCGCGCGCGGCGGCGGCAGCGAATCGAACTTCGGCACGGGCGGGAACTCGACGTCCAGAACGCCGAGGCCTGGCTGCCGCCGCCCGCCGCAATTCGCGGCGCCCTCCGCGCCCGCGGCGATGCGACGCGCCCGCGCGATCAGCTCCGGCAGCCGATGGTACGATTGGGGCCCTACGACGATATCGACGAAAGGCGCGCGCTCGATGATCAAGTCGCCCTCGGCCTGCGCGACGCATCCGGCGACCGCGATGACCATGGGGTCCTTGCCGGCCCTCGCCGCCTTGAGCGGCCGGATCGTGCCGAGCTCCGAGAAAACCCGCTCCTCGGCCTTCTCGCGAATGTGGCAGGTGTTCAGGACGACGAGGTCCGCGAGGTCGGGGGATTGGACGGCATCATAGCCTAGCGGCGCGAGCATATCCGCCATCCGGGCGGAGTCGTACACGTTCATCTGGCAGCCGAACGTCTTGATGAACAGCTTCTTCCGCAAGGTTGCGCGCCCGCCTCCTGACCTGCCGGCGCTGCGTCGAGCGCCCCTCATCCGCTCACACTATAGCGCAATCATGACGCCTTAACGATGGGCTTTCGCCGCAGATCCGCCATCTGGCGTCAGTTCAAGGCAGGGCCGGCGCCGGCAGAGCAGCCGGCGCGGCAGGGGCCAGCGGCGGTGCGATCCGCTGCTCGCGCCCGGACAATGCCGAAGCGACGCCGCTCGCCACGGCGCGCCAGCAGTGATCCGTCAATGCCTTGCGCGACCCGAACGCATCGATCGAGACCGGCGCATGGAACTCGACGACGACGGTGGCGACGCCGAGGCCGGCCATCTCCCAGAGGTGGGGAGCCAGGTCCATGTCGCCGTACCAAGCGAACATCGGGCGCAGCGTCCTGCCCATCGGCATACCGTCGAGCTGCGTGTAGGTGACCGAGACCGGCTGCACGGCGATCGCGCGGCCGCCGCTGTTGGTCGCAGGATCGGCGCCGAGCCGGATCTCTGCCGCGCCGAGGAGCGAGCTCTTGAACGGCAGAACGCGGTTGCCGTCGCTGCTGGTGCCTTCCGGGAACAGCACGACGCGCTCGCCGCGGCTCAGCCGCTCGACCAGCGAGTCGCGCTGCTTCGCGGTCGTCCGGACGCGGCGATCGACGAAGATCGTGCGCTGCAGCCGCGCCAGGTACCCGAACAGCGGATAAGACCGCACCTCGGTCTTCGCCACGAAGACGCAGCCCGTCAGGACGCCGCCGAGCACCGTGATGTCCAGGTACGTGCTGTGATTCGACACGAAGAGGACCGACTGCTCTTCCACCGGAACGCCGCGGATTTCGACGCGGATGCCGAAGACGCGCGTCATCATGCGATGGAAGAAGCTCGGCAGCCAGCGCGAGGCCGGGCTGCCGATCCAGACGAGCACCTGCTGGACCGGGAGCAGCATGAGCACCGCAGAGGCGAACAAGGCGAGCCGCAGGGCGGCGCTCGTCCTGGCGCTGAGGCCGGTCGGCGGCCGGTCGTCCTGCGGCAGGTCGCCCTGCGGCCCCACCCTCATCGCCGCGCCCCCCGGCGTACGGAAGCCCGCAAGCTCATTCGGCTTCGCTCTCTCGCGTGAAGTGCTTGAAGTACTTGTCCGTGACCAGGTCGGTCTTGACCACCACGCAGACGTCCGTGGTGTTGAACTGCTCGTCCACGACGGCGCCGTCGCCGATGAAGCCGCCCAGCCGCAGGTAGCCCTTGACCAGCGGCGGCAGCGAGGCGAGCGCGCGCCGCTGGTCGATCGCCTCTCGCGGCAGGATCGCCATCGGCACGTAGCGCTCCGGCAGGGCGCGCACGCGCAGCTCCGGCGGCGCAAGGTGGAAATGGTGCAGGTAGGAGAGCTCGACCTGCAGCGCCCTCGGATCGATGCCGGGCAGGCTGGCGCAGCCGAACATCAGGTCGATCTTGTGGTGCAGGACATAATGGGCGATGCCGCGCCAGATCAACGTCATCACCGCGCGCGTCCGGAAGGCCGCATCGACGCAGGACCGGCCGAGCTCGAGGATCTCTCCGGGCAGGGCGAGCAGCGGCTCGATCGCATACTCGCTCGCCGTATAGAACCCGCCGGCCGCCGTCGCGCGCTCGCGCCGCAGCAAGCGATAGGTGGCGACGACTTTCGGCCGAGCTGGATCCTGGACGTCGAGCAGGAGCAGGTGATCGCAATGCGGGTCGAAAGAATCGACGTCGCGGCGCGAAGCGGCCATGGCAGCCGTCGGCTTAGCGGACATCTCGTCGTAGAAGACCCGGAAGCGGAGCTCCTGCGCCGCGTCGAGCTCGTGCGGCGACTCCGCGAGGCGCACCTCGAGTTGGCCCGACTGGAAATAGACAGGACGCCCGCCTTCCGCGGCTGCGGCCGCCGGAGCCGTTGCTGCCGGCATCGGCGTCTTGGCAGGCTTGCCCGCGGTCATTTCAGCTCCCTTCGTTCCCGGCCCACCGGGCTCGGCGCCTCGCTCATGACCGACCTTCGCCGCCGCCGCCGCGCCTGGCAACGTCCTCCGGAGCTGCCGCTCCATGCGAATGCTCGCCGCCGCCGCGCCTCTCGTCGGGCGCCGTCGAATCGAGCGACACCGCGTACAGCTCAAGACGGTGCCCGACCAGGCGAAAGCCGAGCTTCTCCGCGACCTTCCTTTGGAGCGCCTCGATCTCCTCGTTCTGGAACTCGATCACCTTTCCCGACCGGATGTCGATCAAATGGTCATGGTGATCATCGGAGCGCTCCTCATAGCGCGCGCGTCCGTCGCCGAAATCATGCTTGTTCAGGATCTCGGCATCTTCGAGGAGCCTGACGGTTCGGTAGACCGTCGCGATGCTGATCCGCGAATCGATCGCGGTGGCCCGGCGGTAGAGCAGCTCCACGTCGGGGTGGTCGTCCGAGGCAGCGAGGACGCGCGCGATGACCCGGCGCTGCTCGGTCATCTTCAGCCCTTTTTGGAGGCAGAGCTTTTCCAGGCGCGATTCCATGCTCCTCCTCCCTTAGTCACCCTCCCGACGCGCGGCACGCGCCAATGCCACCATATAAGCCCTACCGGGCGTCTCGCCTACGTCGAGCGGCGCCCCGCGAACTCAGCGGGCCGGGGGCTGGCCGCGCCCACGGGTGCCCAGCCCGATCTGCTTGGCCAGCTTGCTGCGCTGGCGCGCGTAGTTGGGCGCCACCATTGGGTAGTCGCGGGACAGCCCCCAGCGCTCCCGGTACTGGTCCGGCGACAAGCCATACACAGTATTGATGTGGCGCTTCAGCATTTTCAGCTTCTTGCCGTCCTCCAAGCACACGATGTAGTCCGGGGTCACGGATTTCCTGACCGGGACGGCGGGCACCGGCTGGTCGGGCGCTACGCGCGCCTCGCTGGCTTCCAGCAAGCTCCTGTAGACGCCCTCGATCACGCCCGGGAGCTCCGGCAGGCCGACCGTGCTCTTGCTGACATGGGCTGCCACGATCTCGACCGTGAGCCCGATGAGCTCACGCCTTGCTGCTTCATCCGTCATTTCGGCTCTCGCGATTTGAACGACTCGGGGCACCGCACGGAATAGTACATTCCGAGCCGAGAGTTCAAGTCATGTGCAAGAATTGCAGCAGTCCAGCGGCGCAGGCACCCTAGGAAATGCTGCGTTTGGCTTGATTCAGCTCAGCCCGCATGACCCTCGCGTCGACCGGACGACTGCCGTCGCGGGCATAGTACCCGGCCCGGCGCCCGACCTCGCGGAACCCCGCCGCCGCATAGAGCGCTGCGGCGGGCGCGTTGTCGGCAGCTACCTCGAGGAACATCGTCAATGCGCCGCGCTGCGCAGCCCCGGCCATGGCGCGACCCAGAAGAGCGGTCCCGACGCCGGAGCGTTGGCGATCCCGGGCGACAGCAATCGTCAGGATCTCCGATTCGCCCGCCATGGCCCGGGCGATCACGAATCCCGCGATCGCGCCGGCACGCTCGGCCACGTCCGCGAATCCGCCTGCCGTCCGCAGCATGCGCGCAAGGGTCTCCGCCGACCACGGCGCCTCTCCGGTCGCCGCGAACGCCGCCGCATGCACCTGGGCCATGCTCCCGACGTCGCCGGCATCGGCGCGGCGGACCACTGTCGCCAGGGCGGCATCCCGCGCGCCAGCGTCGCTCATCGGCTGCCGAGCAAGGCAGCGGACCCGTCTGCCGCCGGGGCGGAGACATCAGGCGGCCGCAAGTAGATCGGCCGGGGGGGCGGCGCGCCCAGCTGGAGCGTCATGCGCGCTGCGAGCGACGCGACGACGGCAGCGTCAGGCTGCTCGGGTGCCGACGCTTCGGCCAGGATGCCGCGCCGCTGAAGCGCCGCGGCCACCGCCTCCGAAGCGTCGCCCACGACAACCCAGGGACGCCGCCCGTCCGGCAGCGCCGTCCAGACGTCAGAAGCGGCCGCCACCCAGGGCGCAGCCATAGGCGCCGCACAGGGCTCCACGCCGTCGCCCGCCGACGCGAAGGCCTGCGCATAGACGTCGCCGCGCTTGCTGTCGATCGCCACCAGGATCGCGCTGCCTTGCGGCGTCGGAATGCCCGCCGCGAGCGCGGCAAGCGTCGAGACGCCCGCGACAGGCTTGCCGGCGGCCAAGCCGATGCCGCGCGCCGCCGCGAGGCCGATCCTGACCCCGGTGAACCCGCCCGGTCCGACCGTCACCGCGATCCGGTCGAGCTGGCCATAATCCCAGCCCGCGTCGGTCATGACCGCGGCCACCATCGGCAGCAATGCGGCAGCATGGCCCTGTCCCAGCAGTCGCCAGCGACGAGCGCGCAGCGGGCGCGGCGCCGAACCGTCCCACGCGGCAACGGAGCAAGCGACGCATGCCGTCTCGATCGCCAGAATCCTCAAGAGGGTCTCACTTCAGTGCAAGACGGCGCCGCTACGGCGGGATGCTAGCCGAGCCCTACGCGATGCGGCAGAACTCCTCGAAACTCGGCCGTGGCGAGCGCGGCCGCAAGCCCGATGGATCACCATAGCCGAGGTTGCACAGGAAGTTGGATCGCCAGGTCGTTCCGCCCAGGAAGGCAGCGTCGACCTTCGCGTTGTCGAATCCCGACATCGGGCCGCAGTCGAGCCCGGCCGCTCGGGCGGCCAGGATGAAATAGGCGCCTTGCATCGAGCCATTGCGGAAGGCGGTGGTCTCGATGTGCTGCGGCTTGCCGGCGAACCAGCTGCGCGCGTCGGTATGCGGGAAAAGCCGCGGCAGCTGCTCGAAGAACGCGAGGTCGTGGCAGAGGATGGCCGTCGCCGGCGCCGCCATCGTCTTGTCAACATTGCCCGGCGACAGTGCCGGCTTCAGCTTCTCCCTTGCTTCCGCGCTCCTGACGAACACAATGCGCAGCGGCTGGCAATTCGCCGAGGTCGGAGCCATCTTGCAGAGATCGTAGATCTCTCGGAGCTTCGCATCCGGCACCGGCGTCGGCAGCCAGGCGTTATGCGTGCGCGCCGTGCGGAAGATGCGGTCGAGCGCCGCCGCGTCGATGCTCTCGGGGTGAAGCGCCATGACAGAGTGCCTCCGGCTGTTGGCGAGAATCCGCCGATGACAATCATGGATCTAGCGCCGACGCGGGCAAGCCCAATGCGCTTGCTCGCCGGAGCGGCGGTGCTGGTGACGCTGCTCCTCGCGCCGGCGCGCGACAGCTCCGGCGCGCAGACCAGCGTCACCTTCCCCATGCCGCCGCCGCTGCAGGCGCCGCCGACTCGCGCGGCGCCGAAGGCAACGACCGACGCCGCCCGTCCGCCGAGCAAGGCCGCGAGCCCGCAAAAGGGCCAAGCCGTCGCCGAAGGCAAGACAGGCGCGCCCGGGACGACGGCCGCAGCCCCGCCGCCGCCGGCGGCCCCGGGAACGAGCAAGGGATCAGACGCCAAGCCGACCGTAGCTCCGAAGCCTGCCCAGGCGACTGCCCAGCCGCCTGCCCAGCCGCCTGCCCAGCCGCCTGCCAAGCAACCTGTCCAGCCAGCGGCGTCCAAGCTGCCGCCGTCGAAGCCCGCGACGGCTCCCGCCGTGCCGGCAGCAACGCCGCCGCGCGAGACGCCGCCCCCGGCGCCCGCCAAGCCTGCGCCGGCTGCGACGGCGAGCGGCGCGGCGTCGGCCGTGGTGCTGCAGTACCACCGCTTCGGCGATTCGAAGCACCCGACGACCAACGTGACCGTCGCCCAGTTCGACGCGCACTTGGCGGAGCTCGCGCGCGGCGGATTCAAGGTCATGCGGCTGAGCGACATCGTCACGGCCTTGCGCGACGGCAAGCCGCTGCCGGACCGCGCCGTCGCGATCACCATCGATGACGCCTACCGCTCGTTCCTCGAGAATGGATGGCCGAAGCTGCGGTCAGCCGGCCATCCGGCGACCTTGTTCGTCGCCACCGACGGCGTCGAGCGGAAGCTTGCGGGATTGCTGACCTGGGACGAGATCAAGGCCATGCAGGCGCAAGGCCTGGAGGTCGCGTCGCACGGCCACGCCCACATCTCGTACGCGACGGCGGCAGCGCCTGATATGGCCTTCGACCTCGCCGCCTCGGCGAAGCTCTTCCGCGAGAGGTTGGGCGCCGTTCCCCAGCTCTTCGCTTTTCCCTACGGCGAGGCCAGCAAGGCGGCGATCGAGCAGATCAGGGCGGCGGGCTTCGTCGCCGCGTTCGGCCAGCAGTCGGGCGCGGTCGGCACCGGATCGGACATGCACTTCCTGCCGCGCTTCCCATTCAACGAGCAATTCGCATCGGTCGAGCGGTTCAAGCTCGCGGCGGCGACCTTGCCGCTTCCGCTGGCGGACGTCGCGCCGCAGGATCTTCTGCACCGCGGCGGCTCTCTCGTGCAGCGCTTCACCCTGCCGATCGACCTGCCGCGCGCAAAGGACCTCTCCTGCTATCACGAAGGAACGCGCCTCGCTTTGCGCACCGAGGCGACCGGAGCGCGGCTTGCCGTCCAGGCGCCTGTAAACGGTCCATTGGGCAAGGGACGGCAGCGGATCAACTGCACCCTGCCCGGCCCTGGCGGTCGCTGGATGTGGTGGGGCACGCAGTATCTCGTGCCGTGATCCCGCGCCGCGCGCGACGCGTGCGAAGCGTCAGCAGCCAGGCAGACGGGTATCGACGCAAGCTAGAGACGGGCGCGCGGGAGCGCGGACAGGCACCGCCGGGATCAGCCTGGCAACCTCGAACCGATGCAGGTCGTTGGCTGCGATCAGGCCCTTGAGTGCGGTGACGTACTCCGCCCGCTTCTCCGAGTAGGCACCGAGAGCGGCAGCCAGGGAGGCCGCGTGGAGCGGCGCTTCCGCGCTGCGCCATGCGCCCTGCGCCGCAAGCGCCTGGCGTTGCTGCTGGCGGCGCGCGCGCAGCTCCGCATAGGCAGGGTGCGTGTTCAAGTTGTGCATGTACGCCCGGACGCCTGCCAGGAGCGTGTCGAACCGCCGGACCAGGTGGGTTTTCCCCGGCAGGCGCTCGCGCGGGACCATTCCCTCGCTCGGGTCCCACGTCCACATGCCGAACAGCGCGTTCCCCTCGGCCGCGAAGCGCGATCCGCCCCAGCCGCTCTCGATCGCCGCCTGTCCGAGCGCGAGCGCCACCGGAAGCCCATCGACGCGCCGCAGCAGGCCGGAAAGGGTCATGGCATCAGGCTTCTCGGCATTGGCCAGCTCGACCCGGTAGCGCGCGCCCAAGGCCGCGAGCCAGGCAGCGTCGTCGCGCGGGATCGCGCCGCCGTCCTTGGCGCGCGCGGCGATTGCCCGAAGGCGCGCGCGATCGGCGGCGATGTCCTCGTTCACGCGGAGGACCAGCGGAAGCACGATCCGGACGAATAGGCTCTTGCGCTCCGGTCCGTCAGCCAGCTCGGCGAGGCCTCGCGGCAGGCGCGGCACGAAGACGCTGGGGATTGCCATGTCCGCGGCGCTCCCGCGGCCTTCAGCGCCGTCGAGCTCAAAGCGCCACTGCGCGAGGGCGGCCTGAACCTCGGCCAAGCTCTCGCGCCCGGCGTCTGTCGGCGGCAGCTCGAGGATCTGGAAGGAGAGGATCGGCCACGCGTTGCGATCCGGCGCCGGCGCGACGCTGAGCGTCCAAAGCGCCCCGTAGCTCGCCATCGCGACCGCTGCGATCGCCGTCAGCGCCGCAGCCCTTCGCGGCTCGCTCCACCGTCGCTGCCGGAGCGCCGCTGCACCGCCGGCCGCCAACTGCGCCTGAGCCGCCAGGAGCGCCCTGGCAGCGAGCTCGTCGGCAGACCGCCCCTCGGTGCTTCGTCGCGCGCCCACGCCGTCCCCAACACCGCCAAAGCGATGCCGGGACGATAGGCGATCGCATCACTGGAGTCGAATCGAGCCGGGAGCGCCGGCCCTCGGGCCGCAGCTCCCAGGCGCTACATCACCGGGCGAACCTCTGCGACCTCGGGGATGTAGTGCCGCAGCATGTTCTCGATGCCCATCTTGAGCGTTGCCGTGGAGCTCGGGCATCCCGAGCACGACCCCTGCATGTGCAGGTAGACGACACCGTCCTCGAACCTGTCGAACACGATGTCGCCGCCGTCCTGCGCCACGGCAGGGCGCACCCGCGTGTCGATCAGCTCCTTGATCTGCTGGACGATCTCGCTGTCCTCGCCGGCAGACTCGACCGCGCCGGCTGTTGCCGCGATGACAGGCTGCCCCGACGTGAAGTGCTCCATGATGACGCCGAGGATCGCCGGCTTCATCAGGTGCCATTCCTTCGCTTCGACCTTGCTCACGGTAATGAAATCCGAACCCAGGAAGACGCCGCGCACGCCATCGACCTTGAACAAGCGCTCCGCCAGCGGCGACCGCCCGGCGCGCTCGGCGTCCTGGAAGTCCGCCGTGCCTGCGTCCATGACGGCGCGGCCGGGCAGGAATTTCAGCGTCGCGGGATTGGGCGTCTCTTCGGTTTGGATGAACATGCGACCCTCTCACCGGCTCGGAGGCCTGGCACTCAGCAGCTTCCTGAAAGAGCTACATGGGGAACCTTACAGGCGCAGTCAACCTTGTCGTCTTTCGGCGCCTGCACCCGAGAAGGCGCCACGGATTCAGGTGACCGCGTCGATGTCCGCATCGGGGATATGCCCGGGAACGATGGTGATCGGGATGCGGAGCTTCCCGATCATGCGCCCCGTCAACTGCGCGACGAGCGGCCCAGGCCCCTCGCGCCCGGTCGCGCCGCCGAGCACCAGCACGGAAATCTGCGGCTCCTCCGCGATCAACTTGAGAAGCTGCTCTGCCGGGCTGCCCTCCCGCAAGTAGATGATCGGCATGCTGCCCGCGATCTCCTGCGCCTTGGCCGCGACGCGCTGCAGCAGGCGCTCCGCTGTCTGGCGGCGCTCGTTCGCCATGAGATCCTGCACGGCACCGAAGTTCTGGAAGTCCAAGGGAGGCATCACGTGCAGCAGGGCGACGCGGCCCTGGGTGCGGCGGGCGCGACGCGCGGCGAAGCGGAGCGCCTTCTCGTATTCCGGCGTCTCGTCGACGACGATCAGGAAGACGCGGCCGTGCTCGGTCCGGCCCTTCGCGGCACTGTCCGTCTCGGCCCCGGCCTTCTCTGGTTCGCGCGGCGCGGGGCTGCGCTCGTCCTGCGATTCCATGCCGCATTCTCCCTGCTGTCGCCGCTCCGGTTCAACTCCGGCGGAACATCCGGTCTGCCGCCCAGCCCGCAGCCAGCGCCAGCACCACGGCGATCAGCCCGTAAGCCACTGAATCCTCATGCGCCATCCGGAAGAGCGTGGCGCCGAAGCCACGCTTCTCGATGAAGAGGGCCGTGGACGCCGCCGCGACCACGACGCCGTCGCGCACGGCATAGACCACGACCTGGTAGACGCCGACCGGGACGTTCGACGGGAAGTCGAGAGCCACCTGGAAAAGCCTGTCATTCTGGACCACCACGCGCTGCGCGCCCTGGGGGTACAACCCCTCCTCCTGCTTGAGCCGGACCAAGGCCTCGCGGAACAATGCTTCCCGCTCCGGCCGGCCGTCGCGGGCGTTGAACCTGAGCGTATCGACGCCGACCTGCAGCGTCTTCCGTGCGTCTGCGGGCAGCAGCTCCTCAACCGGCCGGGTCGACGCGATCCGGTAGTAGGCCGGCGCGCGGTCGAAGGAGATGCTCTCGACATTGGCCCAGACGCCAAGGACCTCGGCCCGGCGCCTGACGTTGACCACCACCTCCGGCCCGCGCAGCACAGCGATGACGTCGGCCGGGGCATCGAGCGCGCCGAAAAGCACGACGCCCGCACCGGTGAAACCGGACGTCACCTGGATCAGGTTGTTCGAGAAGCCGATCGGCAGGCCGACGCCCTTTGGCACGTTCCCGCCGGGCTCGGCCTTGACCTCGGGGACAGGTGCCGCGCTCGAAGGGCCGGCATCCGGGATAGCGGGCTTTCGCGGCGGCGGCGTCACCGCCCAAGCGCGCTTCGCCGTCGCGCCGACGCCGAGCCAGCCCGGATCGACCGACTGCGGCAGGCCGGGGACGAGCATCCCGGCAGCGAACCCGGCCAGAGCGACGAGACGCCCGGCCGATCGCATCACCGCGCCCCGTAATCGAACGAGAAGACGTCGGGCGGCGGCGCGAAAAGGTCGATCAGCAGCTTGGCGCAAACGGCGAGCACCAGGACGGCTAGAAGCGCCCGGAGCTGCTCGCCGCGCAGCCGCTGCCCCGCGCGCGCGCCGAACTGCGCGCCGACCACGCCGCCAGCCAGCAGCAGCGCCGCCAGCACACCGTCGACGGTCTGGTTCTGCACGGCCTGCAGCACCGTGACGGTCGCCGTGACGAAGATGATCTGGAACAGCGATGTGCCGACCACGGTCTGCGTCGGCATGCCGAGCAGGTAGATCATCGCCGGGATCATGAGGAAGCCGCCGCCGACGCCCATGATCGCCGCCAGGAGCCCGATGAACAGGCCGATGGCCGCCGGCACGAGCGCGCTGATGTAGAGCTTCGACTTCCGGAAGCGCATCTTCAGCGGCAGGCCGTGGATCCACATGTGCTGGTGCAGCTTGGCGCGCTGCAGCGGATTGCGCCGCCGCTTCAGGATCGCCCGCAGGCTCTCGACCAGCATCATCCCGCCGATCACGCCGAGGAAGAGGACGTAGCAAAGCGAGATCACCAGATCGATCTGCCCGAGGCTTCGCAGCACGCCGAACAGCCAGACGCCCGCCACCGCCCCGACCACGCCGCCGGCGATCATGACCGCGCCGATCTGGTGGTCGACATTCCCGCGCCGCCACTGCGCCAGCACGCCGGAGACGGACGACGCGACGAGCTGGTTGGCCTGCGACGCGACGGCGATCGGCGACGGCACTCCGATGAACAGGAGTAGCGGCGTCAGCAGGAACCCGCCGCCGACGCCGAAGACGCCGGACAGGAAGCCGACGGTCGCGCCGAGGCCGAGGAGCAGGAACGCGTCCACGGACATCTCGGCGATCGGGAGGTAGATCTGCATGGCGCCATAGACCGGCATCCGACCGCGATGCGCGGCCTCGGCGGCGCAGACGGTAGCAGGCGGTCCGCCGAGGCACCAAGGGGAAAGGCGGACGCGCGGTCCCTACTTCTGCAGGATCGTGGTGATCTCGCGCAGCTGCGTGCGCGCGCGCAGCAGGTAGAAGCCGATCGCCGCGATGTGGTTCGGCGCGACGATGCCGTCGGGGGCGCCGTTCAGCACGACGGCAGGCGACATCGTGGCGCCCTCCTCCAGGCTGCGCAGCATCTGGTCCCAGGCCGCTCCGGTCTCGCGGTCGCGCACCACCGTCTCGAAATCCGCCCGCAGCGCGCGCAGGATCAGCAGGTAGGCATAGAGCCGGCCCTTGGTCCCGTAGAAGAGGTTGTCGGATTCGAAATCGACCGCCAGCCAGCCGCGCTCGGCGATGCGCGTGTCGAGCGCCGCGGAGACCGAGCCGAGGTCGGCCGCGACGCGCTCGAGAGTCCCCAGCAGGTTGTCGGCGCGCCGGTCGAACACGGCGCGCCCCTCGGAGAGCCGCTGGTTGTAGGACTCCAGGGCCTTGCGGGCGGCGCGATACTGGTCCTCGGCCGGCGTCGTCGGCAGCCACGACGTGCGGGTGTCGAAGATCCAGACCGTGCCGGGGTACTTGAGCAGTCCGGCTGCCTTCTCGAGATCCGCGTCGACCTGGCTCGAGCCGCGCGTCCGCCCGATCTGGTCGCCCATCTCGAGCACGAAGCGCGAGACGGCCGCGACGATGCCGGTCTGGTAGTTCGGCATGTTGTCGAGGATCGCCGTCGGGTAGAAGAACGGGTCGTTCGCGACCCACCCGTTCCGGTCGATCTCCCGCTCGACGAGGGCAGCCGCGACGGCCACGGCGCGGCTGGCGCCCGACGGGACGGAAGCCGGCGCGAAGGTCACGTCGTCGTCGATGCGGTGCATGAAGGCCGGCACCACGCCGAAATAGATCGCCGGCAGCAGTGCCAACGCCACCGTCGCCCCCAGAGCCCGGCCGCGGCCTGTTCCGGGAAGCAGCGGATATCTCGATTCTGCCATCGCGCAGCGCTCCTCGGTGCCCGGGCAGCGCCGCCGGGTGTCAGGGCCGCAACAGGCCGATCACGTCCTGCGCCTCGCGCAGCACCGGACCGGCGATCGCCTGCGCCCGCTCCGCGCCCCGCCGCAGGATCGCGTCGATAGCGCCGGCGTCGGACGCCAGCTCCTTCATCCGCCTGCCGATCGGACCGAGCTTGGCCACGGCCAAGTCCGAGAGATCCCTCTTGAAGGCTGAGAAGAGCTTGCCCTCATAGGTCCGGCAAACCTCGGCGAGCGGCAGATCAGACAGCGCCGAATAGATCCCTAGCAGATTGGCAGCCTCAGGCCTCGACTCAAGGCCATCGGGCGTGCCCGGCAGCGGCTCGGCGTCGGTCTTCGCCTTCTGCACCTTCTTCGCGATCGTGTCGGCATCGTCGGTCATGTTGATGCGCGAGTAGTCGCTCTCGTCCGACTTGCTCATCTTCTTCGTGCCGTCGCGCAGCGACATCACGCGAGCCGCCGCGCCGAGGATCTGCGGCTCGGGCAGAGGGAAGACGTCGCGCTCGTAGCGCCGGTTGAAGGCGCCGGCAATGTCGCGCGCCAGCTCGAGGTGCTGCTTCTGGTCCTCGCCGACCGGCACGTGCGTCGCCTTGTAGAGCAGGATGTCGGCCGCCATCAGCACCGGATATGCGTACAGGCCGAGCACGGCGTTGTCGCGCTGCTTGCCGGCCTTCTCCTTGAACTGCGTCATCCGGTTGAGCCAGCCGATCGGCGCGTAGCACGACAGCAGCCAACCCAGCTCGGAGTGCCCCGGGACGGCGCTCTGGTTGAAGATGATCGAGCGCTCGGGGTCGATGCCCGCTGCGATGTATGCCGCGGTCACCTCGCGCGTGCTCGCCTTCAAGGCGACGGGATCCTGCGGCAGCGTTATGGCGTGCAGGTCGACGATGCAGAAGATGCAGTCATAGTCCGGCTGCAGCTTCACCCAGTTCCGGATGGCGCCGAGGTAGTTGCCGAGATGCAGGTTGCCGGTGGGCTGGACGCCCGAGAAGATCCGGTTCATGACGCGGTCCAGTGCTGGAGATGCTGGCGCGGCGCCGCCTCGCGCCGAGCAGGGGTCGCGGGTTATCGCCAGCCGACCGCGGCGGGTCAAGCGGCTGGATCGGACGGGGCCGGGGGCAGGCCGCGTTGGCGGCGCAGCGCCGCTTTCAGGTCGCTGAGCCGGCCCGCGCCGAGGACGAGCGCCGCGGCCGCGTAGCACCCGGCGGCGCCAGCGACGATCGCGACGAGCGCGGCCGCCCGGGCCACGCCGCCCCCGGCAAGCCAGGGCGCGCAGGCGAGAGCCAGCCCGTAGGTGGCGCCGCCCGTGAGCGCCGAGGCCGCGACGATGCGGGGCACCGCCCGGCGCAGCCGCGCGTCGATGGCGAGCTCGCCCCGGCGGTGCAAGGCGAAGGCGAGAAGCACCGCGTTGAGCCAGCCCGACAGCGAGGTGCCCATCGCAAGGCCGACATGGTCGAGCCACTGCATCAACCCGACGCTGATCGCGACGTTCGCCGAAACGCAAGCGAACGCGATGACCATCGGGGTCCGCGTGTCCTCGCGCGCGAAGAAGCCCTGCACCCAGATCTTGACCAGGACGAAGGCAGGCAGGCCCGCAGCATAGGCCGTGAGCGCCTGGGCTGTCGCGTCGGTGTCTCTCGCGGTGAACGCGCCGCGCTCGAACAGGACGCCGATGAGCGGCCAGGCGGCAACGCCCAGCCCGACGGCGGCCGGCAGCGACAGGAGCAGCGCCATCTCGACGGCGCGGCATTGCTGCTCGGCAGCTGCCGCCGCGTCGCCCCGGCGCAAATCGAACGCAAGCCGCGGCAGCAGGACGGTCGATATCGCGATGCCGATGACCCCAAGCGGCAGCTGGTTGATGCGATCCGCGTAGTAGAGGAACGCCAAGGCGCCGGTGCCCAGCGTCGAAGCGAGCATGGTGCCGACGACCAGGTTGATCTGAACCACGCCGTTGGCGACCACGGCCGGCATCATCAGCTTGGCGAGGCGCGCCAGGTGGGCGGACCGGCGCGGGACCGACAGCCGCAGGGAGATGCCCGCGCGCGCGCTTTGCCAGAGCATGAACGCGAGCTGGACGACTCCCGCTGCGAACCAGCCCCATGACAACGCCGCGCCCGGCGCCTTGCTGAG
The DNA here is from genome assembly GCA_016793965.1 of Alphaproteobacteria bacterium. GTDB lineage: Bacteria > Pseudomonadota > Alphaproteobacteria > JAEULF01 > JAEULF01 > JAEULF01. The sequence continues at coordinate 24,407 of JAEULF010000288.1, forward strand.
GCCGAGCGCCACGAAGCCGAGCGCGACGAGCAGGGTGAGGTTGAGCAGGATCGGCGTCGCCGCCATGGCGGCGAACCGGTCGAGCGAGTTGAGGACGCCGCCGCCGAGCGCGACCAGCGAGATGAATAGGAGGTAGGGCATGGTGATCGTGGTGAAGACCACGGCCAGCGCATGCTTCTCGCTGCCGGCGACGAATCCCGGCGCGATGACGTAGATGACCCAATCCATGGCCAGCTGGCAGCCGATCACGACGACGAGAAGGACGGCGAGGAGCACGGCCAGGCTGTCCTCGGCAAAGCGACGCGCCGCTGCGGCGCCCTCGCCGGCGAGCAGGCGCGCGAACATGGGGACGAAGGCCGAGGAGAACGCGCCCTCCGCGAACAGCCGGCGGAAGACGTTCGGGACGAACTGCGCGACGACGTAGGCGTCGGCCGCGTCGCCCGCGCCGAGGAACCTGGCGATCAGCAGGTCGCGCGCGAAGCCGAGGATCCGGCTGGCCATCGTGAGCGCGCCGACGGTCGCGACGGCGCGCATGAGCCCGCGGGGCGCGCCCGCGGGCACGGGCCGGGGATCCGGGGAGTCTTTCATCCGCAACGCTTACGACGCTGCGACCGGGCTGCAAAGCCCCCCGTCGATCAGGCGCCGCCGCGGCCCCGCGATGCAAAGCGCGGCAAGCTCGCCGCAAGGACGCGCAGCAGATCGCTTTGCCGGCGCGTTGCCGTCTTCGCGAAGAGCTGCTTCAACTGCGTACGCACCGTATTGATGCTCACGCGCGCCTGGCGCGCAGCGCCGGCGAGCTGCAGGCCGATCAGCATGCTCTCGGCAAGCCGGGCTTCCGACGGCGTCAGGCTGTGAATTGCGCAGAGGTCCGGTGCAGAGCCTGCCGGCCCTGGAGCGCTGTCGACGATCGTGACGAGGCGCAGCGACATCTGTGTCGACTGAGGCGCGTCGGGCGCGCCGGCGAGCAGGTGAACGTAGACGGCGAGCGGTCGCCCGCCGTCGCTGCGCCGGGCAAGGAAACCGGAAGAGCCTGCGTCCGCGGGTCCGGCCAACTTCCGCCGGAGCTCGGTGTCGCACCCCGCATCCGTCGCTGACAGAATGCCGTTGGGCGCCGCGAGGGCGTCGGCATCAGCCAGATGCCGCGCGCCGTGCCGGTTGACATAGGCGATCGACCCAACCTCGTCGCAGAGGACGATGCCGATCTCGATTCCGTCGACCACTTGTCGCAGGGCCAGCGAGAGCTCGTTCGCATGTATCCGCGCGTGCATCGGCTCCGACCAGCAGCAGCAGCGGGCCCATTCCGGCTGCTCGGCTAGGCTGCGATAGCGCGCGCATGCTGCCGTGATGTGACAGTGAGGTGACGAATCGATGACGTTCCAGTCTGCGATCAGCCGACCGCCACAGCGTCACCACGCTGGCGCCGGGAGTCGCCCGGCCCGGCGGCACGTCTCGAAGGACCGTTGCCCCCGGCTTCGTCTTCCTCGCCATCGGCGTCCGCGATGGCGGCCGTCACGGTTGACTGGATCTGGCGCAGGCGCTCGTCCTGCAGGATCTTCAAGCCAAAGCGGTCCTTGACGTAGAAGACGTCCACCGCCGTCTCGCCGAAGGTCGCGATGTTGGCCGTATAGATCTGCACCTCGCAGCCGGCCAGCGCGTTCGACACGAGGTAAAGAAAGCCTGGGCGATCGCGACCGTTGACCTCGACGATGGTGTGCGTCGCGCTGCCGCGCGTGTCCACAAGGACGCGCGGCGGCACGCGGAACACCTTCATGCGGCTCGGCTGCTGGGACGGGCGCCGGCGCAGCTCGGCGGCGATGTCAATCTCGCCCAGGACCGCGCGCTGCAGCAGCACGGACAGGCGCGCAAGGCGGTCCGGACGATCGTAAGGGCCGACGCTGTCCGG
>JAEULF010000299.1 GCA_016793965.1 Alphaproteobacteria bacterium
GGCTCGATCAGCATCGTCACCTACGTGGCGGCGACCGCCTTCCTGGAGGCAGGCGGCATCCCCTACGAAGGGCACGTGACGGCCATGGTCGCGCTGATGGAGACCCCGGCCATCGTCACGGGCCTGCTCCGGGCTCGCCTCGGCGACGCCAGCGGCCGGCAGCCGCCGCCGGACCGCGCGCTGGCGCACGAGGTCCTCACGAACGGAGCCGTCGTGCTGCTGCTTGGCGCCTTCGCCATCGGTTGGGCGACGGGATCGCCGGGGATGGCCGCGGTCGCGCCGTTCGTCGACGCTCCCTTCAAAGGGGTGCTTTGCCTTTTCCTGCTGGACATGGGCCTCCTGGTGGCACGCCGCTTCGCCGGCTCCGCTGCCCTGGGGCCGCGCCTGATCGCCTTCGGCCTGATCATGCCGTTGACCGGAGCAGCCCTCGGCCTGGCCACTGCCCTGGCGCTCGGGATGTCGCGCGGCGGCGCCGCGCTTCTCGCCACCCTTGCGGCCAGCGCTTCCTACATCGCGGTGCCGGCGGCGATGCGTCTCGCCCTGCCGAAGGCCAACCCGTCGATCTATGTCTCGCTTTCCCTCGGCGTCACCTTCCCCTTCAACGTCTCGCTCGGCATCCCCCTATACTGGGCGGCTGCCGATCGGCTGATGACCCTTCTCGGCCGCTGACGGAGTCCACTATGGCGCAGCCCAAGAACGCTCCACCGGCGCCCGAAGCCGATCGCCCGATCGCCGTGCATCGCCGCAAGAAGGTCGAGATCGTCGTCGAGAAGGTGCGAGCCCCTGCGATCGTCGCCCTGATCGAGCGGCTGGGGGCGACGGGCTATACGGTGATGCCGAGCCTTGCGGGCTCCGGACACACCGGCTTGCGCGGCGCCTCGGAGGTCGTCGGCGTCTTCGACAACGTGATCGTCATGGCCGTGACCTCGGAAGACAAGGCGCGCGCCATCATGTCCGGCGCCATGGAGGTGCTGCGCGATTATGCCGGCATCGTCCTGCTGTCGGACGTCGAGGTCGCCCGCCCGGATCACTTCTAGGGCCAGGCTGGTCCAGCATAGGATCCTTCGTCGAGGCATGTCCTCCCCATCGTGCAACCCAACCAGGCGGCTCATGTCCCACATCTACGCGATCGACGGCATCGTTCCGGTCATCGACCCGACGGCGTTCGTCCACCCGGCGGCGACCGTCATCGGCGACGTGCTGATCGGGCCGCGCGCTTATGTCGGTCCGTCGGCGAGCCTGCGCGGCGACTTCGGGCGGATCGTCGTCGGCGCCGGCGTGAACATCCAGGATTGCTGCGTCCTGCACTCCTTTCCCGGCGACGAATGCGTCGTCGAGGAGGACGGCCATATCGGCCATGCCGCCGTGCTGCATGGCTGCAAGGTCAGGCGCGACGCGCTGGTCGGCATGAACGCTACGGTGCTCGACCATGCCGAGATCGGCGAGGGCGCCATCGTCGCAGCGGCAGCGCTGGTGAAGGCGGGCTTCGCCGTGCCGCCGGGCACGCTCGTCGCCGGCGTACCGGCCAAGATCGTCCGCGTGCTGGCGCCCGAAGAGCGCGCGAACAAGCAGGCCGGCACGCGCGACTACCACCGCCTGGTCGAACGCTGCCATCGCAGCTTCGTGCCGACCGCGGCCCTGCCCGCCGCCGACGCGGCACGCCTGGCGTGCCGCATCCCGGTCGTCGCCGAGGGGCGCCCGCTCGGCAAGAGCACCGGCAAGGGCAGCTGACCGCTTGGCAGCGGCGACGCAGCCGGGCACTTTCAGTCACTCGACGACCGGCACCGAGGACCGCGCATGAAGCCGAGCAACATCCGCATCGACGACAAGCGCTACTGGGACAGCCTGATGCAGTCGGCCAAGATCGGGCCGGGCAGCCAGGGGGGCATGAGCCGGCTGGCTCTGTCCGACAGCGACAAGGAGATGCGCGACCTGTTCGTGCGCTGGTGCAAGGACGCCGGCTGCGCTGTCGCGATCGACCGCATGGGCAGCATCTTCGCCAGGCGCAAGGGCAGCGACGACAGCCTGCCGCCCGTCCTGGTCGGCAGCCACCTGGACACGCAGATCCACGGCGGTCCGTTCGACGGCTGCGCCGGGGTCCTGGCCGGGCTTGAGGTGATCCGCACCCTGAACGACCACGGCGTCCAGACGCTGCGCCCGATCGAGGTCGTCAACTGGTCGAACGAGGAGGGCGCCCGGTTCACGCCGGCCATGATGGCATCCGCCGTCTTCGCCGGCGTGACGCCGCTCGACTGGGCGCTCGCGCGCAAGGACAAGGACGGCATCGCTTTCGGTGACGCGCTGAAGGCGATCGGCTACGACGGAAGCACGCCGATGGGCGGGCGCAAGCTCGACAGCTATTTCGAGCTGCACATCGAGCAGGGGCCGCAGCTCGAGGAGAAGGGCATCCCGGTCGGGGTCGTGACCGGCAGCTTCTCGATTCGCGGCATGAACATCCGCGTCGGCGGCGAGAACGCGCATGTCGGGCCGACGCCGATGGACCGGCGGCGCAACGCCCTCGTCGGCGCCGCTCACCTCATCGTCGCCGTCAACGAGATCGGTTGGGGCGAGCATCAAGCGCGGGGCAAGGCGACCTCGGCGCGCATCGAGGTGCTGCCCAACCTGTTCGGCATCCTGCCGCATCACGCCCAGGTCACCTGCGACTTCCGCCATCCCGAGGTCGAAGGCGTCGAGCGCATGGTCCGCGCGCTCGAGGCGCGCCTGCCGGAGATCCGGCACCGGTCAGGCTGCGACGTCGAGATCGTCGAGCGTTGGCAGTACGGCTCCGAGGCCTTCTCCCGCGCATGCATCGACCTCGTGCGCGACACGGCAAAGGCGCTCGGCATCCCGAGCATGGACATCCTGAGCGAGGCCGGGCACGACGCCTTCCACATCACGCACGTGGCGCCGGTCGCCATGATCTTCACGCCCTGCGAGAAGGGCATCTCGCACAACGAGAAGGAGTGGTCGAAGATCGAGGACCTGGCGCCGGCGGCAAACGTGCTGCTGCACGCCGTCCTTGCCCGTGCCAGCAGATAGCGAGGCGGGGCTCTCGGCTTCGTGAGAGGCGGGTGAGGCGCGCGCGATGCACTCTGCGGCGTAGACGTTGCACGCCCGCAGGAGATCACGATGCTGACGCTGAACAGACGACACGGCCTTGCCGCGGGAATCGCCGCGCTTGTGGCTGCGTTCTCCTATTCCGCGACCGCGCTTGAGCCGGTCTATACAGGAACCTTCTCGAGCACGGCTGTCAGCGGCTACGACACGGTCGCTTACTTCACTCTGGGCAAGCCCGTGGAAGGCAAGCGCGAGTTCGCGACCACGTGGAAAGGCGCGGAGTGGCGCTTCGCCAGCGCCGCCAACCTTGAGGCGTTCAAGGCCAACCCGGAGAAGTACGCGCCGCAATACGGCGGCTACTGCGCATGGGCCGTTTCCCAGGGCAAAGACGCCTCGGCCGATCCCGAGCAGTGGTCGATCATCGACGGCAAGCTCTACCTGAACTACAACGCCGACATCCAGAAGAAGTGGAGCGCCGACAAGGCGAACTTCATCAAGGCCGCGGACAAGAACTGGCCCGATCTGCTGAAGAAGTAAGCGGCAGACCGCCGCCGGTTATCGAAACGATAGCGGCGCGGCAGGGTGTGCGCGCCTCGGGCCCGGACTAGTCTTCCCCCGTCGCGGCTCTGGCACCCCGGCTCCTGCCGACCACGCTGCAAGATCCGCCCGGCAAGGAAGTTGGAACCATGAAGGCAGTCAGGACCTACGGCCCCTGGGCGCTGTGCGCCTACGTGGCTTTCGTATTCGTTCAGTCGCTCTTCTACAAGTTCAGCGGCTCGGCGGAGAGCATCCACATCTTCTCGACGCTGGCGACGTGGTCGGGCATCGGCCTGTTCGAGCCGGTCGGGCGCTTCGGCGTCGGTACCGTCGAGCTGGTCGCATCGGTGCTGCTGTTCGTTCCGGCCGTGCGCTGGCTCGGCGCGCTGCTCGGCATCGGCACGATGTCCGGGGCGATCTTCTTCCACCTGTTCACGCCGCTCGGCGTCGAGATCAAGGGACCGGGGATCGAGCCCGACGGCGGCCTGCTGTTCGCCATGGCGTGCGGCGTGTGGATCGCTTGCGCGATCCTGCTGCTGCTCGACCGCGACCGGATCATGGCTCTTGCCGGATTGACGCCGGCCAAGCTGGCCTGAGCCGGAACCCTCAGCGCGAGAAGAGCTGCCGCAACGGGATCGAGTAGTTGATCATGAAGCTCTCGGTCCCAGGGTTCTTCTCGCCGATGTTGGCATTGGAGAGGTGGTGGATCGCCACGCCGAGACGGCTACCGTCCTCGAACATGTAGGCCACTTCGGCGCCGGAGCGGAACTCGAGCGGATGGCCGAGGCGAATCTTGCGACCATCCGCCCAGCCGCCGACCGCGAAGCCCGGCATGAACACCCAGCTCCGCCCGATGAACATGTCGATGTTGAAGCCGCCGAACGCGTAGAACGAGCCGTCCAGCGCGACCTCGAAGCCGGCCGTCGGCTTGATGATCCAGTAGCGCTCGCCGTGCCGGTACTCGAAGCGCGCGTAGCCTTGCTCGGGCGTGCCCTTGTTCAGGTTGATGATGCCGCCGCCGACGGTGAACAGCGACGGCGTCGCGGTTTCCTGCGCAGCCGCTCCGCTAGCCCACAGGCCGCCGGCCAAGGCCGCGGCCAGCACCGCACTCGACGTTCCGCACTTCCGGCGCACTGCTCGCCCCTCATGACCGCGCGACCTTGACCGACGGACACTCTGGCCATGATCGCGTGAAGCCGCCGTTAAACCTGCTCAGCACCGCCGGCGCAAGCCGCTTCGATCTCGGCGTCGCGCGATCAAGCCTTGGCGAGGAGGGACTTGTATCGCTCCGTGGCGGCGACGAGCTCGAGGCGGATGCCCGGCTCCATGGCCGCATGCCCGGCATCGGGCACGATCACGTACTCGGCCTGCGGCCAGGCGCGCGCCAGCGCATCGGCGGTGACGATCGGGCAGATCATGTCGTAGCGGCCCTGGACGATGGTCGCCGGGATGTGCCGGAACCTGCCGATGCAGCGCATCAGCGCCCCTTCCTCGATGAACAGGCGGTTGACGAAGTAGTGCGCCTCGAGCCGCGCGATGCTGAGCGCGGCCTGGTCCTCTGTCGCAGTGCCGCCGGAAGAGATCGGAAGCAGCGTCGAGCACGACGCCTCGTAGCTGCTCCAGCTTCGCGCCGCCGGCATGTGCACCGCAGGGTCCGGATCGATCAGGCGGCGATGGTAGGCGCTCAGCAGGTCGCGGCGCTCGCTCTCCGGAACGAACTCGGCGAAGCGGCGCCAGTGCTCCGGGAACACGGTCCTCAAGCCGGAGACGAACCACTCGATCTCGTCCCGGCCGCCGAGGAAGATGCCGCGCAGGACCAACGCCAAGGCGCGCTCGGGGTGCGCGGACGCATAGGCCAGGGCGAGCGTCGACCCCCAGGACCCGCCGAACACCAGCCAGCGCTCGATGCCGAGATGGCGGCGCAGCGCCTCGATGTCCGCCACGAGCCGATCGGTCGAGTTGAGCGCCGTTTCTCCCAAGGGACGCGAGCGACCGGCGCCGCGCTGGTCGAAGACGACGATCCGATAGGCACGCGGGTCGAAGAAGCGCCGGTGGTTCGGCGTCGTCCCCGCGCCGGGACCGCCGTGCAGGAAAAGCGCCGGAATCCCGTCCGGGTTGCCGCATTGCTCCCAGTAGATCTGATGCGGCGGATCGACAGCCAGCATTCCCGTCGCGAACGGCTCGATCGGCGGGAACAGGTCAGCGCGGCGCATGCCGGCGTCCCCGTCCCTCGTCAACCCCTGTCCTCGGCCGCATGCCCCGCCCCGTCGTCATTGCGCGTCGAGCAGTTCTAGCTGGGCCGGATGCTCCAGGTCCATAAAGGGACCGTTCCAACGGCGCAGCACGCCGCGCAGGCGCACCCTACGCCCCTCCAGGCGCTTGATGTCGATGCCGGAAGCGCGGAAGACGCGCCTGTCGGCCGATTCGATGCCGGCCGTGAAATCCGTGCGCCGGTCCGGCCCGAAATTGAGGAAGGTCTGCTCAGCGCTGCGGCCGACCGCCATCACCCTGCCTTCGACCAGCGCAAAGCGGCCGATTCGCCGGGCAGCGTCGTCCGCGGCGACGGGCATGGACGACGGCGCCGACCAGATGCCGCGCCGCGCCGCGCGCGCCTCTGCCTCGGCCGCCAGCCACGTCGCTACGGACGGCGGCGGGTCCGGCCCTGGATCGACGACGGCCAGGCCTGCGGCGACCAGTGAGCGTTGCAGCGATCCGCCATGCTCGGCGAGCTCGCCGATAATCGCCTCTCCCTGCAGCCTGCCGTACCGATCGCGCCTGTACTGGCCAGAGCGGGCATGCACGCTGCGGCCAAGAGCCTGCCTGGCGATCGCCTCGAAAGCCGCCGGCGTCGGCGTCCGCCCGTCGCGCTCGACGCCGTCCATGGCGTAGCGGAGCCCGACGAGGCGCAGGCGCTCGCCGCCGACGAGGGCAAGGTCGCCCTCGACCGTCACCGATCCGACCATGCCGTCGGCGGCGGCGCCCGGCGCGGCAAGCAGGAACGCGCAGGCAACCAACGCTGCGAGGCGCAGTCCGGCCATGGAGATAGACCCGCGGAACCGCGGCCCAGGTGCGCGCGGCTGGGCTTTCTTAACCTTCCCGTGCTATCCGCCGGAAGTGCTGCTTTCGCCGTGGGCCGTCTCAAGGGCCGGCCCGATGCGGGACCCTGATCGGTCCGCCGGACGAGGGGATCGGCACGCGGCGCCCGCGCCCGGGCCGTGGCAACTGCCATGGCCGGCCCTTCGCGGACCGACTGCGGCCGGCTGGAAAGGAATGCGTGATGGCGTCGACGAAGACGGTCAGTGCTGCAAAGGCGCGCAAGCGAGCCGGCCACGGAGCCGCCGCTGTCCTCCTCGCCCTCCTGGCCGCTGGCTGCGATAGCGTGACGAGCCGCGGCATCCTGGGCGACGGCCTGACCTCGCAGGGTCGCGAGGCCGTCGTGCAGACGATCCCGGCGACGGTCGACGAGTTCGGCGGCCCCTATTCCGACGTCAACCTGCAGCGCTACGTCCAGACCCTTGTCGACGTCCTCGTCCGCGCCTCCGGCTCGCCCGATTGGACGATCAAGGCGATCCTGCTCAACAGCCCGGCCGTCAACGTGTTCTCGATGCCGACGCGCGAGATCCTGGTGACGCGCGGCATGCTCGCTGCCCTGAACAACGAGGCAGAGCTCGCCGGCGTCCTCGCGCACCAGATCGCGATGATCAACAACGGCTCCATCACCCGGCAGTTCGAGGCCGCGCGCTTGCAGTCGCCGGGAGTCCGGGCGCATGCGATGCTCGTCCCCGGCACGGTCCTCGCGCGCATGACCCGGTTCCTCGCAGCGCCCCATCTCGTGCCCTTCGATCCGCAGCTGACCGTGGGCGCCGACCCGGTCGCCGTCCGGATGATGGCCAATGCGGGCTACGATCCCGCCGCCCTTTCGACCGCGCTCTCCGCGCTGCAGAGGAGCTCGTCCGTCGAGGCGGCCGACCAGAGCATCGAGCCGGGCGTCGACCCGTTGCACTACACCACGCTCTACGGCCGCGAGGAGCGCGTGCTGGTGGACGCGATCCGCAAGACGGAGCTGAAGCCTGCGACCCCCTTGATCGCTGACCGCGAGGTGTACCTCCAGTCGATCGACGGGTTGCCGGTCGATCACGACAGCCGCTTCGGCACCGTCGATGGCCGCACCTACCGCAACGTCGCCATGGGATTCGCGATCGACGTCCCGCCGGGATTCCGTGTCGTCCCGTTCCAGGACCTCGTCGTCGCGCGCGGCCCGAGCGGGACCGGCCTGGCGATGGACGTCATCCGCGTCGACCAGCTGCCGCGCCTTCCGATCTACGTCACCGAGGTCTTCGGCCGCCAGTTCGTCAACCAGGGCGTGATGCGCGGCCTCGAGCCGATCAAGGTCAACGGCAAGGACGGTGCCACGGCGTCGGCGCGGCTCGAGACGTCGGCAGGCCCCGTGGACTACCGGCTGGTGGTCGTGCGCTTCGCGAAGGACCGCCTGGTGCGCATGGTGTTCGTCTCGCCAGGCGACCTGACGCAGACGCTGAGCCTGGACTATCGGCGCACCGGCTTCAGCCTGCGCGAGCTCGCGCCGGGCGAGGCGCAGCAGCTCCCGCCGCGGCGCGTGCAGATCGTCCGGCCGGGCTTCGGCGAGACCTTCGAGGTCCTCGCCGCTCGCATGCCCTACCGCACGCTGCAGCTCGAGCGCCTTTTCGCCCTCAACGGGCTCGCGCCCGGCGCCGAGATCGCGCCGGCGGAGTCGCTGAAGACCGTGCGCCGCTGACCTGACCGGCGACGCCGGGCTCAGTCCTCGAGCAGGATGTCGCGCGGCTCAGCGACGCGCTTGGACATCGACGCGCGCAGCTTGCCGATCGCACGGCTCTCGAGCTGGCGCACGCGCTCCTTGCTGACCCCGAGCTCGACGCCGAGCTGCTCGAGCGTGGCGGATTCCTCGGTCAGGCGGCGTCGGTGGATGATCGTCCGCTCGCGGTCGGTCAGCTCGCCGAGCGCTTCGGCGAGCCAGCGCGAGCGGCTCGCGCTGTCGCGCATCCCGATCACGACATCTTCCGGGCTGGGCCGATTGTCGGCGAGCAGCTCTTGCCACTCGTCCTCGCCGCCCGCAGCGATCGGTGCGTTGAGCGACTGGTCGGAGGCCGACAGGCGCTGCTCCATCATTTCCACGTCGGCGATCGGGACGGCGAGCTGGGTCGCGATCGTCTTCCGCTGCTCGCCGCTCATCGACTGGCCGCTTGCGTCCTGGATGCGCGCGCGCAAGCGCCGCAGGTTGAAGAAGAGCGACTTCTGCGCCGCTGTCGTACCGGTGCGGACGATCGACCAATTGCGCAGGACGTAGTCCTGGATGGCGGACCTGATCCACCACGTCGCATAGGTCGAGAAGCGCACGCCGCGCTCCGGCTCGAAGCGGGCAGCGGCCTGCATCAGCCCGACATTGCCTTCCTGCACAAGGTCGCCGAGCGGCAGTCCGTAGTTGCGGAACTTGACGGCGCTGCTGACCACGAGACGGGTGTACGAGGTGACGAGCTCGTGCAGCGCCTTCTCGTCCTGCCCGGTGCGCCAACGGACGGCGAGGTCCACTTCATGCTCGCGCGTCAGCAAGGGCTCGCGCATCGACCGCTTGATGTAGGCGAGGTTGGCGCGCTGGGTCTCCGGATCGTCGAGATGAGCCATGGCGGCGTTCTCCTACTGCGACACTCCGGAATCATATACGAAGCAATCTGTAACTCGGATCACTTCAATTTGAGGACCAGCTATGCCATTGAATTTGCGAGGGCAATCCCCATGCGCGAAGCGAAATGCTTACCGCGCCGTCGCAATAGGCTGCTGGAGAAATGGGAAAGCGGTTCTGCCTTTTCGAGGGCGCCGCCGACCGGACGAGGAAACCGCGAATCGGTTCCGGCCGCTCCATGGCGTTGACCGCTATGGCATGGAGCGGCTGCGGATCGTGCGCCGCGCTTCAGCGGTCAGCGTACCCTCACGCCGCTGCCCTGGGATTGCCCTCGAGCAGATCAATGATCCGCCCGTCCAGGTCGAAGCACGCGGCCAGCAGCGGACCGCCGAAGCCGCAGCCGCCATCGACCGTGGCCGAGAATTCCGCGGTCTGGACGCCGGCATGCGCCCGGTCGTAGCCGCGCACCACGACCTTGAACCCTTGATAGGGCTCCGCGATCGAGGAGAATCCGCCCCCCCACCACAAGATGTCGCCCTGCTGGGCGAGCGATTCGCGCGGATCCAGCCCGGCATGCACGAAAAGCGCTGAGCGATCGTCGGCATAGGCGGCGCGCTTGACTGCGCCGAGCAGAGCGGCGTGGCCTGGCATCGCCTGAACCGCCGCGCGCAAGCCATTGGTCCAGCGCGCAAGCTGCACGGCGCCGGCGCTAGCAGCTTTCAAGCCGGCCTCAGGCTCGCTGCCATAGGCGCGGATCGTCGCACCGACTCCCTGGTCCAGCATCCAGCGCAGGACGTCCGCGGGATTGGCGGCGAACTGCAGCTGCAAGAGCTTCTGCCACATCTCTTCCTGCGCGCCGCGCAGGTAGACGACGTCGCAGGCGCCCGCGCCCGGCCGCGCGATCAGGCGCGCCCGGAACGCCAAGAGCTCGTCCAAGGCAGCCGTGATACCGTCTGTCCAACCAAGCAGGTTGCCGAGATAGACGAGACGGTCGCCGGGCCGGAGCGCCGGCTCGAGCTGCCTATGCAGGTCGCGAAGCGCGCGCGCCTCGCCGTGCAGCGCCGCGACAGCCCACAAGCGGCGAGGCCGGCGCAGCACCGCGAACCTGTCTCCGGGCAGCATGATATGCGCCTCGTCAGGACGCGCTGCGGCGCCCCTGCCATCGCCGGTCGCGCTGGCCTGCTCGCTGTGCAGGTCGCCCATCCGCCCTCCGACCCGGCACGGCCGCGACGGCGCGCCGGTCCAGTCCCGTTCGGGCCGGAGCATTGCGGAATTGGGCCCTGGAGGCCAATGGAAAACGGTTGCGCCGCAGCCGACGGCCTCGCCGGCGGGGTCGCGCGAAAGTCGGCCTCCTCGAGGGGACTTAGGCCGCCTTCAGCACGTCCTCGAGCTTCCGCGCTGCCGTTATCTCGTCGATCTTCTCGACGGCCGCCAGCTCGCGTGCCAGCCGGTCGAGGGCCGCCTGGTACATCTGGCGCTCGGAAAAGGATTGCTCGGCTTGGCCGCTGTTGCGATGGAGATCGCGCACCACCTCGGCGATGGAGACCGGATCGCCGGAGTTGATCTTCGCCTCGTACTCCTGGGCGCGCCGGCTCCACATCGCGCGCTTGCTGCGCGCGCGGCCGCGCAGCGCGGCGACGGCGGAGTCCATCACCTTGCGCGTGCTCAGCTTGCGCAGGCCGGCCGACTTTGCCTTGTTGATCGGGACCCGCAGCGTCATGCGGTCCTTGTCGAAGGTGATGACGATCACCGTCAGGTCGAAGCCGGAAATGGCCTGCTTCTCGATGCTGACCACCTTGCCGACACCGTGAGTGGGATAGACGACATAGTCGCCCGGCTCGTAAGCGTTCTCGACCGACATGGGCAGCTTCAATCCTCTTGCAGCATCAACGGGCGCGCTCCCGTCATCGCCGTCCTTCGGGGAAAACGAGCCCCGCTCGGTCGACGGTGGCCCGTCGACCGGGATCAGGACGCAAGTCCTCAGGCGGAAAACTCCTCGTCGCGCAGATCTACGTGACGTTCGTTCCTGCAACCGCTCTGTTAGGCGACCGAGAAGTGACCGGAATGATCGGAGCAGGACCGCAGTCACGCTCGACCAAACCTCTTGCAGCATACCTCAAAAGAGGTCGCCCGGCAACGGTACCGAGACCGTCATCAGCAACGGAATCGCGCCTTATCCTTAATGTTGCAGCGCTGGGTTGCGCGTCGCAGGGTGCCCGATCCTGATCGTTCACGCGCGCTCTGCGAGGATTGCCCGACCGTCTGCAGCTCGTCGCCTTGTCGACGGTGCGGGATGACCTTCCCGTCTCGGGAATTATGCCGTCCCCTTCCCAGGACTGGCGCTGAAGAACTTCTCGAACTTGCCGGCGACGCCCTTGAAACTGTCCGCATCCGCCGGCGGCGCGCCTTTGCGCGTGATGTTGGGCCAGCTCGCCGCGTACTGGCGGTTGAGCTCAAGCCAGCGTTCGACGTCGCCCTCCGTGTCCGGAATGATAGCCTCTGCTGGGCACTCCGGCTCGCAGACCCCGCAATCGATGCACTCGTCAGGATGGATGACGAGCATGTTCTCGCCCTCATAGAAGCAGTCGACCGGGCAAACCTCGACGCAGTCCATGAACTTGCACTTGATGCAGGCTTCAGTAACGACGTAGCTCATCGTCCGGCTCCGGTTCCCTGAGGGGCAACGAGTCGATCGGCTGGCTTGCGAAGGACGGCGCGCTGGCTAGCACGCACGACGCTGCCGATCAACGGTGGCGAGGCCGCAGCAGCCAATTCCTTGCCCAAATGCCGAAATGGGTCTCCCGGACCGCAGCAGCCATGCTTGGAACGCAGGTCGGCTGACCGGCAACCAGAGTCGTCGGCATCGCCCGCTCCCCCCTAGCCGTCGCTCCTGAGCTTGTCGATGGCGCGACGCTCGCGCTTCGTCGGCCGGCCCGCCCCCGGGTCGCGCCGCCCGGCGCCGTCGTCGCGCGCGTCATCGGTCGAATCGGCGCCCGGCGCCGGTAGCGGCTGCAGGTCCGTGTAGAGCAGGCGCGCCTCCGGCGCCGGCCCGCGTCGGACACCCATGGCCTCGACGCGGATGACGCGGATCGCCGCGCCGAGCGGGAACGTCAGCACCATCCCCGGCCGCAGGGCGAAGTGAGCCTTCGACACGACGACGCCATCGACGCGCAGCCGGCCAGCATCGACGAACCGGGTCGCGAGCCCGCGCGTCCGGAAGAAGCGGGCGTGCACGAGCCATTTGTCGAGCCGCAAGGTCCCTGGACCGACAAGATGGGCCGGGATCGTCGACGCGCCGCCGTCGAGGCCGGTCATCGTCGCAGCTTGAGAGCCGCCAATGCGGCGAAGGGATGCGCCGAAGCCGCTTCAGGAGCCGCCGCGCCGGGCGCGCCGGCCCGGCGGCCAGGATGGCGCGGCATCTTGCCCGGCGGCTGATCAGCCTCGGGGGCCGGCCTCGGACCGCCGGGTTCCATGCCGGGCGCGCGACGCTTGCGTCGCGCCACGTACAAGGCTGCAGACGTGCCGTCTTGGGCCGGAGCTCCGCCGTTCCATCTCCGGAAACCCAGGCCGTGCAGGACCTCGTCGATCCGCTCCTTGCCCAAGCCGCATGCGGACAGCAACTCCGGCGGCGGCGCGAATGGACCGCCGCGCGCGGCGACGCGGCACATGTTGGCCATGCGCTCGGCGATGTCGGCACGGATCAGGAGGCTCCCGATCCGACGGTATCCGACAGCCGCGACATAGCCATCCGGCAGCGCAGCTTCAGCCGCAACCCGGCCGCTGCGCAGCCAGTCCGGCGCCGGGGGAGGCTCCTGGCCAGCGCGCACGGCCCAGAGGAGGCCCCGCAGGCAGGCGGCCCGAGGCTTCAGCAGCAGCTGGACGTAGATGGTCTCCAGCCCCAGGCGAACGCCGAGCCGGGCGAGGACCTTGCGATCCTCCTGCGTCAGGGCTGCGACCTGACGCGACGCCGCGGCGCGCGGCAAGGTTCCCAGCGCCTCCGCGACCTGAAACGCGAGCCCGCGCACAGGCCCGGACAGGGCATTGTCCGATAGCGCGCCGCGGAGCTTGAAGAGCGGCGCAAGCTCTCGGCGCAGGTGCTCGTCGAGCCAGGCAGCGAGCCGGCCGCGGACGTGATCCCGGTTCGCGCCGTCGAGAAGGTCGCTGTCGCGCACAACGATTCGCGGTGCCAGCGGATCGTCGCCCTGCGCCAGCCTAGCGACCGAGACGCTCTTGCTCGGTGACTGCCGCCACACGAGGCGGCCATCCTCGCCAAGGGCGATGTCGGCGTCAGGCGCGGCGACGAAGCGCTGGACGACTGCCGCCATCTCGCCGTGCAGGGCGCGCCGCGCCGCCGCGAGAAGCGCGCGCGCATCCTCGCCGAAGGACGAGACGTCAGGCTTGAACAGGAAGCCGTCCAGCTCGCCGACATACTCTCCCTCGACGACCACCGTGCCGTCGCGCGTGACCGCGCCGAGCAGGCGGTCCTGCCCCTTCAGGATCCGCGCCAGCGCGGCGCTCCTCCGGTCGACGAAGCGCTGCGTCAGGCGGTCGTGCAGCGCGTCCGACAGGCGGTCCTCGACGATGCGCGCGCGCGACTGAAGGTCGGCAGAGTCGCGCAGCCAGTCGTCGCGATGCGCCACGAACGTCCATGTCCGGATATGCGCGAGGCGCTGCATCAGCGTGTCGATGTCGCCGTCCGTCCGGTCGATCCGCTCGACCTGGCCGCGCACCCATGCCTCGTCGAGCATCCCGCCCTTGCCGCGCAGCTGGACGAAGATCTGCCCGAGCAGGCGCGTGTGGCTGTCCGACATGGTCTTGCGGAAGTCGGGCACTTGGCAGACGTCCCAAAGGATCCGCACGGCGCCAGGCGCGTCCGCGAGCCGCGCGATCTCCGGATCGCGCGCGAGCGAGACGAGCGCCATGTGGTCGTCCGCATCGCGCACGCGATAGAGCAGCGGCGACGGCGACCGGGTTTCCAGGCTCGCCATCAGGGCCTTGATGCTCCCGAAGTCCAGGTCGACCGATCGCCAATAGAGCGTGGCGACCGCGGGAAAGCTGTGGCCCTCCACGGCCTCGACGATCTCCTCGTCGATGCCGGAGAGGTCGCCGGTCGTGCCGAACGTGCCGTCGCTCAGGTGCCGGCCGGCGCGGCCGGCGATCTGCGCGATCTCTGCGGCGGACAGGCGGCGGGTGCGCTGCCCGTCGAACTTGGTCAGGCTGGCGAAGGCGATGTGGTCGACGTCCATGTTGAGGCCCATGCCGATGGCGTCGGTCGCCACGAGGTAGTCGACCTCGCCGGCCTGGTACATCGCCACCTGCGCGTTGCGCGTGCGCGGCGAAAGGGCGCCGAGCACGACCGCCGTGCCGCCGCGCTGGCGCCTGATGACCTCGGCCAACGCGTAGACCTCGTCGAGGGAGAACGCCACGACGGCGGAGCGCGGGGGCAGGCGCGTGATCTTGCGTGGCCCCGCGTAGGACAGCTTGGAGAAGCGCGGCCGCGACAGGTACTCGGCGTCGGGGACGAGGTCGCGGATCGGACGCCGCATCGTATCCGCGCCGAGGAAGTAGGTCTCCTGCCAGCCGCGCGCATGCAGGAGCCGATCCGTGAAGACGTGGCCGCGCTCCGGATCGGCGGCGAGCTGGATCTCGTCGACAGCGACGAAAGCGGCTTCGCGCTGCGCCGGCATGGATTCGACGGTGCAGACGAAATAGGACGCGTTGGGCGGGACGATCTTCTCTTCGCCCGTCAGGAGGGCGACGTTGTCGGCGCCCTTCAGCCGCACGATCTTGTCGTAGTTCTCGCGGGCCAGCAGGCGGAGCGGGAACCCGATGATGCCGGAGGGATGCGCCAGCATCCTCTCGACGGCGAAATGCGTCTTGCCGGTGTTCGTCGGCCCGAGCAACGCGGTCGCTTGAGGCCTGCCCTCCGGCGCGCGAGCCTGCGCTCGTCTTGCCCGGCCGGCCTGGCCTCTCGCGCGGTCGCTGGCACCGCCGCTCATCTCGCGCCTCCGATCGCTCCAGTGCGGCTCCCGGTCACTGCGTCCGCTGCGTCCTCCGCCCGGCGAGGCCCGTGCTCTCGGCGCTCTCATCGGTCTGCCCTGCCGGCGCGGCGCCCTTCCTCGGCGCGCGCGACGTGGCGGCGCCCGGAGCTGCGCTCGGCGGCGACAGCTGCACGCGCTCGACAGAGGCCTTGGGCGAGGCATCGGGCGGCGGCGGCGGCCGAGCGTCGCGGCGCGCCATCACAGGCTGCCCGCCGGCGTTCCGGCAATCCTTCTCGTTGAGCTCGAGCAGGCGATACTCGCGCATGCACATCAGCCGCTCGCGCTCTTCGCCGAAGCTGCACGCGCCGAGCACGGACAGGAGCGCCAAGCTCGCAGCGAGCAGACCGGAGCGAACGGCCGACCTCTTGCTTCGCATCGCCGGGCACCTCCCGTCATTCCGCATAGTGCAACGCAGCATAGTGGCGGCTTGCGCTCGCGCAAGTGGCGGAAATCACCCCGCCTGTTCCGGCCGGCGGAGCCGCACCAGCCAGCCGGCGATCGGGTGACCGGCTTCTGCTCGAAGCTCTGCCTCCACAGCCTCCTCGACCTCGAGACCGGCATCGCGCGCACGCCGCTCGACATGGTCGCGGCGATGCGCATAGCGGAAGCTGGCGCGCAAGCATATCTCCCCCTCGTCCGCGCCGGCGCCCTCAACGTTGAAGCAGAAGACGCCGCCGGGCCGCAGGGCTCCCGCCACCGCTTCCAGGCAGGGA
Source organism: Alphaproteobacteria bacterium (assembly GCA_016793965.1). Taxonomy (GTDB): domain Bacteria; phylum Pseudomonadota; class Alphaproteobacteria; order JAEULF01; family JAEULF01; genus JAEULF01. The sequence continues at coordinate 16,026 of JAEULF010000299.1, forward strand.
CCGACATCGCCCACATACATGAGGACGTCGGCAGCGACGACAGCGTCGTACCGCGCGGCTCGATCGGCCAGGAGCGATACCGCTTCGCCGACGTCCACCGCGTCGTAGGCGGTCCTGCCCAAGACCCGCCGGGCCAGCGCGGCTGCCGCCATCCGCGGCGACAGGTCGATGCCGTCGAGCCGCGCCGCGAGCGGACGCAAGATCGCCCCGCAAAGCCCGGTGCCGCAGCCGAGGTCGAGCACAGACAGCCGGCCCAACGCGCCCTGCGCGAAGGATTGCGCCACCATGGCGGCCAGGTGCTCGGGCACGCGATAGTCGAGGCCGCGCAGGTGCTGCTCGAAGCGGTCCGCGAACAGATCGAAGACCCGTGCCACCCATGCGTCCGGGCATCGCGCGGGGATGCGCCCCGTGAGGCGCGCGAGGCTGAGCGAGGCGCCGGCTGCGTCGGCAGGATCGGCAGCCAGCGCCCGCTCGAAAGCCGCGATGGCTGCCGCGGACCGACCCAGCCGCTGCAGCGCCTCGCCAAGCTTGAAGTGGATGATCGCGCTCGCCGGATGCCGGTCCGCCGCCGCGGCCAGCAGCCCTTCCGCCTCGCTTTGCCGCCCGGCCCGCTGCAGCAGCGACGCCTGGGCCGCGACGATCTCGGGCCGCTCCCCGCCGGCTGCCAGGGCGGCACCGAATGCAGCCAAGGCGCCTGCGACGTCGCCGCACCGCTGGGCGATCTCGCCGCGCAGCACAGCCGCGTCGCCGCTTGCGGGCGCCAGCGATTCGACCTGCTCGGCAGCGGCCAAAGCGCCTGCAGCGTCGCCGGACTCCGCGCGCAGCAGCGCAAGGTTGCGCCACATGTCCGCATCGGCCGGGGATGCCGCCAGCGCCTTCGCAAGGACCGCGGCCGCCGCCGCGCTCCTGCCGAGCTGAGCCAAGACGACCGCCAGGTTGGCCAAGGCCGGGGCGTAGTCTGGGCGAAGCTCGAGCGCGCGCCGGTAGGCTGCGGCGGATGCCTCGCGCTTGCCCTGGTCGGCCAAGCTGTCGCCGAGGACCGTCCAAGCGCGCGGGTCGAGCGCCGCCGCTTCCAGGCTTCGCCGCGCCGCCGCCTCCGCGCCTGGCCCCTGGCCGAGCCGAAGCTGCGCCATGGCGAGCGCCAGCCAGCTTTCCGCGTCGCCCGGCCGCAACTGCGTCGCACGCTCGAGGCGCTCGGCAGCGGCAGCGAAGGCGCCCTGCGCGCCGAGCAGGACGCCGCTGCGCGCGAGGGCCTCGATGTCGTCGGGACGGCGGGCGAGAACCTGCCCGTAGCGCCGCAGCGCCTCGGCGGCGTCGCCGCGAGCCTCGGCGGCTTGCGCGGCGCGCAGCGCGCGCACGGCGTCCGGGGCGCTGGGCTTGGGCGGCATCGGCTGATCCGTCGACAGAGCTGCGCAGGCGCGGGCGGCGGCAAGGTGCCCACCGCTCGCTCAAGATAGCAGCGCATGGATTGCAGCGCATCGGCGCGGCCGGCCAGGATCGGCTTGCGCCGAGGAGCGACTCCGCCCATATCGACCCTGCCGCCGATCGAGGGCGGCCCACCCATCGCAAGCAGACATTGCCATGACCGCCGAATCTCCATCTGCCGCCGCAGCGAACGCCGAGGCCGGCCGCGAGGCCTTCACTTTCCAGGCCGAGGTCGGACGCCTGCTGCACATCGTCGCCAATGCCCTCTACAGCGAGCGCGAAGTGTTCCTGAGAGAGCTGATCTCGAACGCGTCGGACGCCTGCGACAAGCTGCGCTACGCAGCGCTTACCGATCCGGCCCTCCAGGCCGCCGATACCGGGCTGGAAGTCCGCATCGGCACGGACAAGACGGCGCGGACCATGACGGTTGCCGACACCGGCATCGGCATGACCCGGCAGGAGCTCATCGACAACCTCGGCACCATCGCACGCTCGGGGACGACGGCGTTCCTGGAGACCCTGGCCAAGGCCAAGGCCGATGCGGCGGCGGGCGCGGCCGCCCCGAGCCTGATCGGACAGTTCGGCGTCGGCTTCTATGCCGCCTTCATGGTTGCCGACCGCGTCGCCGTGACCAGCCGGCGAGCCGGCACGAGCGAGGCCTGGACGTGGGAATCCGACGGCAAGGGCAGCTTCACGATCGAGCCGGCCGCTGTCGATGGCGCGTTCCGCGGCACGCGGATCGTGCTCCACATGAAGGCTGACGCTGAGGAGTTCCTTGACGACCTGCGCATCAAGGGCATCGTCAGGCGCTATTCCGACCACGTCGCCCTGCCGGTCCGGCTCGGCGACGGGGCAGAGGCGGAGACCATCAACAGCGCCAGCGCGCTCTGGACGCGGCCGCGCGCCGAGGTCTCGGAGAGCGACCACGAGAACTTCTTCCGCCATGTCGGCGGCGGCTTCGGCAAGCCCTGGCTGACGCTGCATTTCCGCGCGGAAGGGACGTTCGAGTACACGGGCCTTCTCTACGTCCCCGAGCAGAAGCCGTTCGACCTGCTCGATCCCTCGCGCAAGAGCCGCGTGCGGCTCTATGTCCGGCGCGTCTTCATCACGGACGACGTGGAAGGCTTGGTGCCGCCCTACCTGCGCTTCCTCAAGGGCGTGGTCGACACCGCAGACCTTCCGCTCAACATCAGCCGCGAGATGCTGCAGCGCAACCCGCTGGTCGACAAGATGCGCGCCGGCATCGTCAAGCGCACGGTCGACGCCCTGAAGAAGCGCGCCGACGAGGACGCGAAGGGCTACGAGGCCTTCTGGGAGAGCTTCGGCCCGGTCCTGAAGGAAGGACTCTACGAGGACTTCGCGCAGCGGGACGCGCTGCTGGAGCTCGCGCGCTTCCGCTCCACCGCCGGCGACGGCTGGGTCGACCTGGCGACCTATGTGCGGCGCATGAAGGAGGGCCAGGACGCCATCTACACGATCGCCGGGCCGGACGCAGCGGCCTTGCGCAAGAGCCCGCAGATCGAAGCGTTCCTCGCCAAGGGGATCGAGGTCCTGCTGCTGACCGACCCGATCGACGAGTTCTGGGTGCAGTCGATCGGGACCTTCAAGGACAAGCCGTTCAAGTCCGCGACGCGCGGCGGCGTCGACCTCTCGAAGATGGCCGATGCCGGCACGGGGGCCAAGGACGGCGCGGGCAAGAGCGAGGC
>JAEULF010000412.1 GCA_016793965.1 Alphaproteobacteria bacterium
GCCGACGCCGACGCTGCCGGTGAAGGTGATCAGGTCGGCATGCGGGTTGACGAGCATCTCGTCGCCCATGTCGGCCGGCAGGCCGGTGACGACGGACAGCATCTCCGGCGGCAGCCCGGCCTCGTACAGCACGTCGGCCAGCAGCAGCGCCGTGAGCGGCGTCAGCTCGGTCGGCTTCAGCACCACGCGGTTGTTGGTCGCGATCGCGGGGGCGATCTTGTGCGCCACCATGTTGAGCGGGTGGTTGAAGGGCGTGATCGCGCTGATGCACCCGAGCAGCGGCGTGCGCGTGGTGAAGATCTTGCGCGCCTTGCCGTGGGGCGTGATGTCGCAGGAGAAGATCTCGCCGTCGTCCTTGATCGCGAGCTGGCCGGACAGCGAGAACACGTCATAGGCGCGGCCGACCTCGTAGTCCGAATCCTTCATCGACAGGCCGGACTCGGCGGTGATGACGGCCGCGATCTCCTTGCGGCGGGCGGCCAGCTTCTCGGCCGTCGCCGTCAGGATCTTCTGGCGCTCGTAGCGCGTCAGCTTCGCCCGGTAGCGGGCGCCGGCCTCGAAGGCCTGGCGGACGTGCTCCGCGCGGCCGCGCGGCACGGTGCCGACGACCTCGCTCGTGTAAGGATCGACCACGTCGATCGTGCCGTCGGCATCGACCTTCCGGCCGGCGATGCGCATGGACTCCCGGCGGATGGCGCGGGGCGCCTCTACGGCGCGCGGCTTGGCGGACATGGGTCAGCTCCTTCCGAGGAACGCGATGCGAAGCGGCACGACGCACCCCTCACGCGGCGTTGCGGGCGACGGCGGCGGCGGCGTTGAGCGCCAGGTCGAAGACGTCGAAGTTGCGCAGCCGGCGGCCGGCGGCGATCGCCACCTTGCGGTTGAGCAGGATCGGCACGGCCTGCTCGGAGATGCCGCCATGCGAGCGCAGCGGCTCGGTCAGCCCGCTCAGGTCGTGGCGCGACGCGGCGGTGCCGAGCACCTTGTGGCGGGTCGAGACGACCACCAGGTCGCCCATCCGGTCCTCCGGCAGCTCGAAGCGCCGGCAGGCCTCCTTGCGCGGCAGCGCCGCCTCGACGCCATCGAGCCCCTTGAGCTTGGCGATCATCGCCGCCGCGTCGGCGCTCTTCGGCAGGTAGACCGTTGCGAAGGAGCCCAGCGCCCCGTGATGCACGACATAGGGGTCGGTGATCGGCAAGATGACCCGCGCCATGCCGGCGCCGAGCCAGGCGTCGAAATGGTCCTGCAGGTAGATGACGTCAGGCTTCCCTTCGGCGTCGTGCTTGGCGTTCATGCCGTGGTCGGCGGTGAGCGCGATGACGCAGCCCATGGCGTCGAGCTGCGCCAGGTAGCCGTCCATCATCTTGTAGAAGGCGTTGGCGACCGGCGTGCCCGGCGCGTGCTTGTGCTGGATGTAGTCGGTGGTCGAGAGGTACATGACGTCCGGCCGGTCGCGCTGCATCAGCTTGACGCCGGCGGCAAAGACGAACTCGGAGAGCTCGGCGCTGTAGACTCCCGGCAGCGGCTTGCCGACGAGCTGCAGCACGCCGTCGATGCCGTTCTCCGCAAGCGTCGCCTTGTCGGCCTTCTCGGAGGAGAAGCTGCAGGCCCTGCCCGGGGCGAGCGTCAGCCCCTTGCCGAGCAGCCCGCGCAGCTTGTCCTTCGCCGTGACGACGGCGATCCGGGCGCCAGCGTCCTGGAACGCCTTGAAGATGGTGTCGACCCGCAGGAACTTCGCGTCGTTCATCATCACTTCCTTGCCGCTCTCGGGATCAAGGAAGTAGTTGCCGCAGATGCCGTGCACGGAGGGCGGCGCGCCGGTCACGATGGACAGGTTGTTGGGGTTGGTGAAGGTCGGCACGACGCTGTCGCCGACCGCGGCGGTCCCGGTCTTGAGGACGCGCCCGAGGAACGGCGCCACGCCCGCCTCCACCGCGCGCTCGACGTAGCCGGGCTCGGACCCGTCGACGCAGACGATGACGACCGGCGCCTCGGGCGTCCGGTAGCTGCGGCCGTTGACGGTGACGCTGGCTGCCATGCGACTCGCTCCTCCTGCCGTTCCGTCTGGCGTTCCGCTCACGCCGCCTGCGCCGGCGCGCAGCGGGTGACGCCCATCTCCTTCAGGATCTCGCGCACCGCCGCGACCGCGCCGCGCATGTTGTCGGCGCTGAGCCTGCCGATGCAGCCGATGCGGAAGCTGTCCGCAACCGTCAGCTTGCCCGGGTAGATGACGTAGCCGCGGTCCTTCAGCCGGTCGTAGAACTCCTGGAACTTGAAGGCTGGATCGGTCGGCATGTGGAAGGTGACGATGATCGGAGCCTGCAGGTTGTCCGAGAGCAGCGGCTTGAAGCCGAGCGCCTTCATCCCGTCGATCAGGATGCGGCAGTTGTCCGCATAACGCTTGCCCCGCCCGGCCACGCCGCCCTCGGCGAGGAACTCCTCGATCGCCTGGTGCAGCGAGACGATGACGTGGATCGGCGGCGTGAAGCGCCACTGTCCCGTCTTCTCCATCGCCTGCCACTGGTCGTGCAGGTCGAGCACGAGGGTCGTGGCGTTGCCCTTCGCCTCCTCGAGCGCCGCGATGCGGCAGATGATGAAGCCCATGCCGGGGATGCTCTCCAGGCACTTGTTCGAGGACGCGGCGAGCGCATCGTAGCCGAGCTGCTTGGCGTCGATCGGGAGAGCCCCGAAGGCGCTCATGGAATCGACCAGGATGCGCTTGCCGTGGCGCTTGGCGATCTCGGCGACGGAGGAGATCGGGTTGAGGATGCCGCTCGTCGTCTCGCAATGCACGACGAAGACATGCGTGATCGACTTGTCCGCCTTCAACGTCGCCTCGAGCTTGGCAAGGTCGGGCGGCGTGTCCTCCGCGGTCTCCTGGACCACATAAGCGCGTCCGGCGATGGCGCAGATCTTCGCCGCGCGGTGGCCGTACGCGCCGTTGACCACCAGCAGGACCTTGCCGGACCTCGGCACGAAGGTCGTCAGCATCGCCTCGACCGCGAAGGTGCCGCTGCCCTGCAGCGGCACGGTGACGTAGCCGTCCTGGCCGCCGGCGATCTCGGTGATGCGCTCGCGCACCGCCTTGTTGATGCGGATGAAATCTGCGTCGCGCGAGCCCCAGTCATGCACCATGACCTGCTTCACGGCGCGCGACGTGGTCAGCGGGCCTGGCGTCAGCAGGAGCGCGTCGCCGGTCTCGGACACGGCCTTGGGAGCGCGAGCGGTCATGGCAGGGCCTCATGGGGTCGTCGTGCCGCACGCCGGCGGCACAATGGCAGCGGAGATGTTGGGCCCATGCTGCGCGACAGCGATCCATCTTTCAAATTCATATTGCCAATACGTACTATAGATCCACTCTATAGGTGTCGCCTTAGGAGCCAATACAATGCGCCCCGTCAATGTCATTCCCGCGAAAGCGGGACTCTCCGGCACCGCCGCACATCGGATCGACATGGAGTCCCGCTTTCGCGGGAACGACATGGCAAGGGCGGCGCCCGCGCGACCTGCGTCGTCGCCAGCGTTCCCATGAACCTGACCCAGCTCCGCTCCTTCCACCTGGTCGCGCTCGACGGCAGCTTCACCAAGGCGGCGCGATCTGCCGGGATCAGCCAGCCCACGCTCTCCGGCCAGGTGAAGGCGCTGGAGGACGCCTATAGGGTTCGCTTGTTCGAGCGGCGCGGGCGCGGCGCCCAGATGACCGACATCGGGCAGAGCCTGTTCGCGGTCACCGCCCGGCTCTTCGCGGCGGCCGACGAGGCGCAGGCGCTGCTCGCCGGCACCGTCGCCCTGACGCGCGGGCACCTGCGGGTGAGCGCCGACAGCGCCTATCACGTCGTCCCGATCCTGGCTGAGATGCGGCGGCGCCACGCCGGGCTCACCTATGCCGTGTCGATCGGCAACGCGGCCGAGGTGGTGCAGCAGCTCCTGTCCTACGCGGCCGATGTCGGCGTCACGGCCAAGCAGACCTCCGACCCCAGGTTGCACGCGCTGCAATTCCGCCAGGACCACCTCGTGCTCTTCGTTCCCCAGGGCCATGCCTGGGCACGTCGGCGCGCCATCCGCCTGGCCGACCTGGCAGGCCAGGAGATCGTGCTGCGCGAGCGCGGCTCGACCACCCGCGAGGTGTTCGAGTCGACGCTGGCCGAGGCCGGCGTGCGGCCGGGCTCGCTGATCGAGATCCAGACGCGCGAGGGCGTGCGCGAGGCCGTCGCTGCCGGCTTCGGCATCGGCGTGGTGTTCGAGAGCGAGTTCGGCACCGACGAGCGCTTCCAGCGCGTGCGCGTCGCCGACGCGCCCATGGCGGTCGGCGAGTACGTCGCCTGCCTGCAGGAGAAGCGCCGGCTGACGCTGGTGCGCGCCTTCCTCGACGTCGCCGCGGAGATCGCCACCGCCGGCCGCAGCGCCGCCATGTGAGATTCTGTGAGATTTGTCATTTCCGGTCACGGGCGACGGCTATAACATTCCTGTTTCCCCACGCGCCACGTCGCGCTCCGGCGCGCACACCGGACCCGAGATGCACGCGACCGAGCTCTTCACCAGCCTGATCGGCGGCGTCGCCCTGCTACTGTGGGGCGTGCGCATGGTCCGCACGGGCATGACGCGCGCCTTCGGCGCGACGCTGCGCCGGGTGCTGGCGGCATGCGCCAAGAGCCGCTTCATCGCCTTCGGCGCCGGGGTCGGCGCAGCGGGGCTGCTGCAGAGCAGCACGGCGGCGGCGCTCATAGTTTCCTCCTTCGCCGGCCGCGGCCTGCTGACGCTTGCCGTTGCGCTGGCAGTGATGCTCGGCGCCGACATCGGCACGACCTTCGCGGCTCAGATCCTGTCCTTCGACCTGGGCTGGCTCTCGCCCCTCCTGCTCGCCGGCGGCGTGTTCGTCTTCATGGGCGTCCAGAGCGACCGGGTGCGAAACCTCGCGCGCATCGCCATCGGGCTCGGGCTGATGCTGCTCTCGCTCAAGCTGATCGTCGGCGCGTCGCTGCCGCTGCGCGAGTCCGCGACCTTCGCCATGGTTCTCGGCAGCCTGGCCGGCGAGACGGTGCTGGCCGTGCTGCTGGCCGCCGTGATCACCTGGCTGGCCCATTCGAGCCTGGCGACAGTGCTCCTGGTCATGTCGCTGACCGCGTCCCAGGTGATCCCGGTGCCTCTGGCCCTCGCCCTCGTCCTCGGCGCCAATCTCGGCGGCGCCTTCGCTCCCCTGGCCGCCCAGTCCGGCGCCCCGGCGCGCGCCCGGCAGGTGCCGCTCGGCAACTTCCTGATGCGCGGCATCGGCGTCGCGGCCTGCATCCCCTTGCTGCCGTATGCCGCCCAGCTCCTCGCGACGATCGAGCCCGCCCCGGCGCGCATCGTCATCAACGCCCACACCGCGTTCAACGTCGCCGTCGCCCTGGTGTTCCTTCCCCTGGTCGACCTGGTCGCCGTGGCCTGCGCCCGCATCCTGCCCGAGCCGAAGGAATCCGAGTCGCCGAGCCAGCCGCGCTACCTCGATGCCGACCTGACGGATTCGCCCTCCGAGGCGCTCGCCTGCGCGGCGCGCGAGACGCTGAACCTCGGCGACAAGCTGGCGCAGATGCTGCGCCAGACGATGCAGGTGTTCGAGCGCGACGACGCCAAGCTGATGAAGCAGGTCGAGGACGCCGACAATGCCGTCGACAGGCTGTACGAGGCGATCAAGCTCTACCTCGTCTCGGTGTCGCGCAACGCACTGTCGGAGGAGGAGAGCCGGCGCTACGTCGAGATCCTGACCTTCGTCACGAACCTCGAGCACATGGGCGACATCATCGACAAGAACCTGATGGAGCTCGCGGCGAAGAAGATCAAGAATCGCTATTCGTTCTCGCCGGAGGGGCTGGCCGAGATCAAGCGCTTCCACGGCCGCGTCTCGGGCAACCTGCAGCTCGCCTTCAACGTCTTCATGACGCGCGACCGCGCGCTGGCGCGCAGGCTGCTCTCGGAGAAGTCGCTGCTGCGCGAGGCCGAGCTGGCCGCAGCCGAAAGCCACTTCACGCGCCTGCGCCAAGGCCGGCCGGAATCGATCGAGACCAGCTCGATCCACATGGACGTCGTGCGCGACCTCAAGCGCATCAACGGCCACCTGACCTCCGTCGCCTACCCGATCCTCGAGGCCGCGGGCGAGCTCAGCAAGAGCCGGCTGCGCGACCTGCGCGAGGAGCCTGGCCCCTTGGCGCAGCCGGCGCTGCTCTCGCCGGCCGCCGGCGAGAGCAAGAGCGCAGCCGAGTAGTTTGGTGCGCCGCTCGCCGCGGGTCGGCGGCCGGAGGCCCTAGCGACCGGACTCGGCCACCAGCGCCTCGAACAACGCTCGGTGCGGGCTGCCCTTCTCGCGAAAGAACTCCGGATGCCACTGCACGCCGATGGCGAAGCGGTGGCGCGGCAGCTCGATCGCCTCGATGACGCCGTCCGGCGCCAGAGCGGTCACGCGCAGATCGGCCGGCGGCTCGACGACTGCTTCGACATGCGCCGTGTTCACCGGCAGCGCGCCGGCGCCGACGATGCTGGCGAGGCGGTTGCCCGGCGCTACCGCCACCTCGTGCGCGAACTCCTCGGCCGGCCGCTCGTTCAGGTGATCGATGCTCTTGCCGTTCATGGCGTGGACGTTGCGCACCATCTTGGCCCCGGCATGGGCCGCCAGCTCCTGCATGCCGGCGCAGATGCCGAGCACGGGCATGTCGCGCCGCAGCGCCGCGTCGATGATCGCCATGTCGAAGGCGAGCCGGGGCGACGGCTTGTAGGGCCTCTCGCCCGTATCGACGTACCATTCGTCCGGAAAGGCGAAGGTGCCGCCCGGCACGACCAGCCCGTCCAGCCGGTCGAGGTAGTCGGCCATGACCGATGACTGATAGGGGATCGCCGCCGGGAGCCCGCCAGCCGCGACGATCGCGTCGAAATAGGCGCAGCGCAGCGCGTGGTGCGGGCGCTTGGAGAAGCTTCCGCTCTCCTGGTAGTCGAGCGTGACGCCGATCAGCGGGCGCTTGGCCATGGCTTTCCTCGCGACGAGCAAGACGGCCGGCTGGCCCGTACCCTCATCGCGGCGCGACCTGCGCCAGGATGGCCCGGGCATGCTCCAGCCCTGAATGCGCGAGACCGTCGATCTGCTTCATCTTGTCCTTCTCGTTCACGTGCCGGTCCGCCATGACCTCCAGCATGTGGAAGAAGGTCTTCTCGGCGGCACGTAGGGCGTTCACCAGCTCGGGCGTCGAGGGCATCCGGCGATCTCCGCGATTGCAGCGGGGCGGTCCCGGCATGCCGGGGCCCCGACGCGTCCCGCCGGCATGGTAGCGGAAATCGGCCGCTCGGGAAGCGGCGGGGCGCATGCGCCCGGAGACGCGCCCGGAAACGCACCCGGCCTGCGTGGTCTCGGCCGCCCCTGGCGACGCCTGCGACTCTTGCAGCCCACGGCAGCGCGATCCTGCTTCAGCCCGATGTTGCTCGGCCCGCCGATCGGTGTATGACGGGGCGCGCCCCTCGCGGCCTGCCTTGGGCGGCCTGCCTTGGGCGGCCTGCCTCGGATTGCCGGGAGGTTCAGGGTCGCCATGCTGATCGCCCAAGTCACCGACACCCATCTGCGTGCGCCAGGCGAGCGCGGATTTCACGGCCGCGTCGATACGGCGGCTCGGCTGGCGCAGGCCGTCGACTACCTGAACGCGCTGGCACCGGCGCCGGACCTCGTCGTCCTGACAGGCGACCTGGTCGATAACGGTCGCCCGGCGGAGTACGATCATCTCGCCGCGGTGCTGCGTCCCTTGAAGGCGCCGTTCCTGCTGATCCCCGGCAATCACGACCTGCGCGATCCGCTGCGGGCAGCCTTCCCGGACATCGCGCGGCGGGCGCCGGGCGGATTCGTGCACTACGCCGTGGACGAGCTGCCGGTCCGCATCGTGGCGCTGGATTCCACCGAGGAGGGTCGCGTCGGCGGCATCCTCTGCGCCGAGCGTCTCGCCTGGATCGAGGCGACGCTGGCCGCGTCGAAGAAGCCGACGGTGATGCTGATGCACCATCCGCCCTACGACTACGGCGTCCTGCCCAACGAGAAGATGAGCTGCGCCAAGGGAGCCGACGCGCTCGGCGCGATCGTCGCCAAGCACTGGCAGGTCGAGGCGATCCTCAGCGGCCACCTCCACCGTGCGACGACCGTGCGCTGGCACGGCACCGTCGCCTCGACGGTGCCGGCCACGGCGCCGATGTTCGAGATGCGGCTCGGCGGCCAGGAGCCGTCGGGCTGGCTCGACACGCCGCCTGCCGTCGGTCTGCATCTCTGGCGCCCGGGCCAGGGCCTGGTGAGCCACGTCGCCACCGTCGCAGAGCCATCGGCGCTGGTGCGCTTCCCGGCATGAGGACCGCCGGGAAGCCGCAAGCGATGCCAGGCAAGATTCGGTCTTCCCCCCACGCAGGAGCGCTAGCATGGCCAAGCTGAAGCTGGGCGTCGTCGGGCTGGGCATGGCGGTGAAGCCGCATGCCGGCGCCCTGAAGGAGCTGAGCGACAAGATCGAGCTGGTCGGCGGCTGGAGTCCGAGCGCCGAGCGCCGGGCAGCCTTCGCGCAGACCTATGGGCTCAAGACCGTCGACGACGACAAGGCGCTGTTCGAGGGCAAGGGGACGGACGCGCTGCTCGTGCTGACGCCGCCCTGGACGCATCTCGACATCGTCAAGCGCGCCGCCGCGGCCGGCAAGCACGTGCTGCTGGAGAAGCCGGTCGAGACGACGGTCGCGCGCGCGCTCGAGGCGGTCGAGGCGGCGGAGCGCGCCAAGCGCACGCTCGCCATCGTCTTCCAGCACCGCTTCCGCCCGGCCGCCCTGCGGCTGGCCGAGGTGCTTGCCGCCGGCGCGCTCGGCAAGCTGCTCTCGATCTCCGCCAGCGTGCGCTGGTGGCGGCCGCCTGAGTACTACCTCTCGGCTGGCCGAGGCACCATGGCGCGCGACGGCGGCGGGGTGCTGCTGACCCAGGCCGTGCACACGCTCGACCTTCTGCTGTCGCTGGTCGGACCGGCCGCCAGCGTGACGGCGCTGGTCGATCGCTCGGGCCTGCGCGCGGTCGATACCGAGGACGTGGTCGCCGCGACCATCCGCTTCGCCAACGGCGCGTCCGGCGTGCTCGACGCCACCACCGCCGCCTATCCGGGCTATCCCGAGCGGATCGAGATCGCCGGCACCAAGGGCTCGGCCTTCCTCCAGGTCAACGAGCTGACGGTGCAGCTCATGGACGGCAAGCGCGAGAGCTTCGGCACGGCGGAGGGCAGCGGCGGCGGCGCCGATCCCATGGCCTTCTCGCACGCCTGGCACAAGGCGGTGATCGGCGACTTCGCCGACGCGATCGCGCAAGGCCGCGCGCCGAGGACCAGCGGGCGCAGCGCGCTCCCCGCCCAGGCGCTGATCACGGCCCTGCTGGAGGCCGGCGC
>JAEULF010000471.1 GCA_016793965.1 Alphaproteobacteria bacterium
GGGACGGACGATCTTGCCGGGGTTGAGCAGCTCCTTCGGGTCGAAGATCGCCTTTGCCGTCTCGAAGGCGGCGACCATCCGCTGGCCGAACATGGGGCCATGAAACTCCGAGCGCACGATGCCGTCGCCGTGCTCGCCGGAATGCGAGCCCTTGTAGCCGCGGACGATCTCGAAGGTCTCCTCCGCGATGGCGCGCATGGTGCGCGCGCCGTCGGACGACTTCATGTTGAGGATCGGCCGGACATGCAGGCAGCCGACGGACGCATGGGCATACCAAGTGCCCGTCGTGCCGTGCCGGGCGAATACCTCGTCGAGCTGCCGCGTGTACTCGGCGAGATCCTCCAGCCGCACCGCGCAATCCTCGATGAAGCTGACCGGCTTCCCCTCCCCCTTCATCGACATCATGATGTTGAGGCCAGCCTTGCGGATCTCCCAGATCTCGCGCTGGAAGGCGGGGTCCGTCGCCTCGACGACCGATCCCGGATGTCCGAGGTCGGCGAGCAGCTCGACCAGGCTCCGGAGCCGCCGCAGGTTCTCGTGCTGGTCCGGCTCCGCGAACTCGACGAGCAGGATGGCATCCGGCACGCCGCGCACGAACTTGTCGAGCGAGCCTGCAAAGGCGGGGATGTCGCGCGCGAGCGCGATCAACGTGCGGTCGACCAGCTCGACGGCCGTCGGGCCCAGCTTGACGATGTGCTGGGTGACGTCCATCGCCTTGTAGAAGGTCGGGAAGTGGCAGACTCCGAGCGTCTTGCTGGCCGGGATCGGCTGCAACGGCAGGTCAAGCTCGGTGAACAGCGCAAGCGTGCCCTCCGAGCCGACGAGGAACTGCGCCATGTTGCCGCGGCCGTCGGCCGCGACCGGCGGCACGCGGTCGAGGTTGTAGCCGCCGACTCGCCGCTGGAGCCTCGGGAAGCGGCTGCGGATCTCGTCCTGCTCGCGCGCGACCAACGTCGCGACCTGGCGCGCCATTTCGGCCGAGCGCCCGTCGTTCGCCAGGTCGGAGAGGTCGGTGCGCACAGGGCCGAAGCTGATGCGCCCGCCATCGACGAGCAGCGCATCGATGGCGTGCACGTTGTCCGCCATCGTGCCGTAGCGGATCGAGCGCGAGCCGCACGAATTGTTGCCGGCCATGCCGCCCAAGGTGGCGCGGTTCGAGGTGGAGACGTCCACCGGGAACCAGAGGCCGTGCTGCTTGAGCGCCGCGTTCAGCTCGTCGAGCACCAGGCCCGGCTGGACGCGGGCGCGCCGCGCTCCCGGGTCGACCGAGACGATGCCCTTCATGTGCCGGCTCATGTCGAGGACCAAGCACTCTCCGACGGTCTGCCCGCATTGCGACGTGCCCCCGCCGCGTGCGAGCACCGGCACGCCTTCCTCCCGCGCGATGGCGAGAGCGGCGGCAACGTCGTCGGACGACTTGGGGCAGGCCACCCCGACCGGCTCGATCTGGTAGACCGACGCGTCGGTCGCATAGCGTCCGCGCGCGGCGGCGTCGAACAGCACTTCGCCCTGGATGCTGCGGCGCAGCTTCGCGGCCAGCGCCGGATCTCCCTGGCGCGGCCTCGCCCTGCCGGCACGGCCCGGCGGCGCCGATCGCCGCGACGAGCCGCCCGATTCCGCTGGCGACTGGGTTGTGAACTGACCCTCGGGCATATCAGGGCTCCCGCTCCTGGCGCGCTCAATGCTGTCGGCGGCACGCCTTTCCGGGCATTATGCCCGAGGTCGCATCCGGCGGGAGGGTCAAATGGCGCGCGCGAACGGGTTTCATTTCCTGCAAATCCCCGGGCCCACCAACGTGCCCGACCGCATCCTGCGCGCCATGGCCGCTCCGACCATGGACCACCGCGGGCCGGCCTTCCAGGAGCTCGGCCGGCACGTGCTGCAGGTCGTCAAGCCGATCTTCGGCACCAAGAGCCACGTGGTGATCTTCCCGTCCTCCGGCACCGGCGCCTGGGAGGCAGCGCTCGTCAACACCCTCTCGCCCGGCGACACGGTCGTGATGGCCGAGACCGGGCATTTCTCGTCGCTCTGGACGGAGATGGCGAAGCGGCTGGGGCTCGACGTGCGCGTCCTGCCCGGCGACTGGCGCCGCGGCGCGCAGCCCGAGGCGATCGCTGCCGCCCTCGATGCCGACAAGGAGCGCCGGATCAAGGCCGTCTGCGTCGTCCACAACGAGACATCGACCGGCGTCACCAGCCGCGTGGGCGAGATCCGCAAGGCGATCGACGCCACCGGGCATCCCGCGCTGTTCATGGTCGACACCATCAGCTCGCTGGCCTCGATCGACTACCGCCAGGACGAGTGGAAGGTCGACGTCACCGTGGCCGGATCGCAGAAGGGGCTGATGCTGCCGCCCGGCATCTCGTTCAACGGCATCTCGGAGAAAGCGCTCGCGGCCCACAAGGCGTCCAAGATGCCGCGCGCCTTCTGGGACTGGACAACGCAGATCAAGTCGAACGCCGACGGCATGTTCCCCTACACGCCGGCAACCAATCTGCTCTATGGCCTCAAGGAGGCCTGCGCCATGCTGATGGACGAGGGCATGGCGAACGTCTTCGCGCGCCACCAGCGCCACGGCGCCGCCGCGCGCAAGGCCGTCGCCGCGTGGGGCCTGGAGACGGTCTGCCAGGATGCGCGCGAGCATTCCGGCAGCCTGACGGCCGTGTGGCTGCCCGAGGGCGTCAACGCCGACAAGCTGCGCGCGCTGATCCTGGACAAGTTCGATATGTCGCTCGGGAACGGCCTGTCGAAGCTCGCCGGCCGCGCCTTCCGCATCGGCCATCTCGGCGCCTTCTCCGACCTGCAGCTCATGGGCACGCTGGCCGGAGTCGAGATGGGCCTGAAGCTGTTCGGCGTGAAGCTCAAGGCGAGCGGAATCGAAGCCGCGCTCGAGAGCCTTGCCGCCGCTGCGTCCGAGCGCGGCGCCGTTCGGCACGCGGCCGAGTGAACCACCTGGTCAACCGCAGGAGACTGAAGCAGTGAACGCCAAGGATCGCTATGACGCCGGCCTGAAAGTGCGCCGCGAGGTGCTGGGCGCCGACTATGTCGACAGCTCGATCAAGAACGCCGACGCGTTCATGACGCATTTCCAGAAGTTCACGACCGAGAACTGCTGGGGCACGGTGTGGACCCGGCCGGGCCTGAGCCGGCGCGACCGCAGCCTCCTGAACCTCGCCATGCTGTCGGCGCTGGGCAAGCCGGACGAGCTCAAGCTGCACGTCAAGGGCGCGCTCACCAACGGCCTGACGCGCGACGAGATCGCCGAGGTGTTCCTGCAGGTCGGCGTCTATTGCGGCGTGCCGGCTTGCCTCGAGTCCTTCAAGGTCGGCAAGGCCGTGTTCGCCGAGCTCGACGCCAAGAAGTGACGCGGCGGCGCCGGGCCGCCGGAGCCCGATCGTGAAGCGGATCGGCCTGATCGGCGCCGGCTGGGTGACGCAACATCACTTGGACGGCTGGCGCGCGCTCGCCGCGCGGGCGCACGTCGTCGCCGTCGCCGACCCGTCCGATCCCGCGCGCGCCGCGCGCGCCCGGGAGTACGGCATCGCGGCGACCTACGCCGACGCCGCGGCGATGCTCGATCGCGAGGCGCTCGACGCCGTGGACGTCGCGGCCCCGCGCGAGCACCACGCGCCGCTCTGCCGTCTCGTTGCGGCGCGGGGCATCCCCGTGCTCTGCCAGAAGCCCCTCGCGCCAACGCTCGCCGAGGCGGAGGCGCTGGCGCGCGACGTCGCCGGCAAGGCGCGGCTGATGGTGCACGAGAACTGGCGCTTCCGGCCGCATTACCGGACGGTGCGGCGCTGGATCGACGCGGGCCGCATCGGCCGCCTGCGCAACGCCGCGTTGTCGATCCGCACCTGCGGCCTGCTGCCCGACGCATCGGGGGGGCGGCCGGCCCTCGCCCGCCAGCCTTTCATGGCGCACGAGGCGCGGATGCTCGTCGCAGAGGCGCTGATCCACCACATCGACACCCTTCGCTTCCTTCTCGGCCCTCTGACCCTCGACGCGGCCCGGCTCGGCTACGGCTGTTCGGCGATCCGCGGCGAGTCGGATGCGACCATGCTCTTCTCCGGCGCCGACGGGATCGCCGCGACGCTCGTCGGCGATTTCGCCGCGCACGGGCACCCGCCCATCCTGCGCGACCGGCTGGAGATCCAGGGAACGACGGGCGCCATCCGGCTCGATGCGACCGGGCTGGAGCTGTCGGGTCCCTCGCCAGAGCGCGTCGCCGTCGATTTCGACGCCGAGTACAAGGCGTCCTATCGCGACACCATCGCGCACTTCCTCGACCGCCTCGACGACGGCGGTCCCTTCGAGACGGCGCCGGAGGACAACCTGGAGACGTTGCGGCTCGTCGAGCGGGCCTACGATATCGGCGGCGTACCGGCGCAGCGCCGCCTCTGGATCATGGTCGCCGGTCCATACGGTACCGGCGCCATCACCGTCGCGGAGCGCGAGTCCAATCTCAGGGCCATGAACGCAGCCGCGGCAGCGGTGTTCCGCCGCGGCCATGTGCCGGTGATCGGCGTCAACATGGCCCTGCCGGTGATCGAGGCCGCCGGCGCCGGCCAGTTCGACGCGATCATGATGCCGATGTCGCTTGCGCTCGCCGAGCGCTGCGATGCCATTCTGCGCATCGGCGGCGCATCATCAGGCGCCGATCAGGAGGTCGCGCGCTTCGCGGCGCGCGGCTTGCCGGTCTGGCGCAGCCTCGACGCGGTCCCAGCCGGACCGCCCCGCTGAACTCCTGTCCCGGGGCGCACATCGCGCGGGACGGCAAGACGATCGGGAATGGTTCATGACTGCTTCAAAGGAATCGCCCTGGCCACCGGCCCGGAAGTCGTTCTCCCGGATCTGCTTCATGGGCGACGCCTTCACCGTCGGCGCCGGCGACGAGAGCGTGCTCGGCTGGGTCGGGCGAGTCGCCCAGTACGAGTGGGGGCGTGGCCACGACGTCACCGTCTACAATCTGGGGATCCGCGGCGACTCGACCCGGGCCATGCGGCCACGCTGGCGTCGCGAGGCCGAGGCTCGGCTGCCGCCGACCGCCAATGCGCGCCTGGTCTTCGCCTTCGGCGGCAACGACGCGAAGGAGACCGTGGGACAGGGCATCGAGGTGCCGATCGAGGAATCGGCCGAGAACGCGCAGGCTATCCTGTCCGAGGCAAAGGCGTGGAAGCCGACTCTGTGGATCGGGCTGATCCCGATGGCCGAGACCAAGCCCTATCCGCAGCTCCTGGCCGGGCCGCAGTACCGCTTCTCGAACGCGCGCCAAGCCGAGTACAACGCGCGCTACGCCGCCATAGCGGCGAAGATCGGCGTGCCGTTCCTCGATCTTCACTCGCCGCTGCTGGCCGACGCGGACTGGGAGCGCCTGTCGCAAGCAGGAGACGGCTCGAACCCCACCGCGGAGGGCTACGCGAGGATCGCCGGGATGGTCGCTGCCTGGCCGGCCTGGCGACGCTGGTTCGACGGTGCCTGAACGATCCGCGCTATCGCGGCCAGACCATCAAGTCCTCCGCGCGCCAGGCAAGCGACACGGCCTCGCCGGGCGCGGGAACCGCCGAGCCGCCTGGCTGCACCGCCAGCAGCTTCAACGCGCCGCACGCGACGACGATCTCGACGCGATCGCCGGCGAACACGACATCGACCACCTTGCCGGCAAGCCGAGGCGCCGCGGCGCCGGCCGCCTGCTCCACGCGCAGATGCTCCGGCCGAAGCAGCGCGAGCCCAAGCGCGCCCTGCACGAGGCCATGGCCCATAGGCAGTTGCACCCGGCCGCCGACATCGCCAACATCGAGCTCGCCCGCCGCTGTCGCGCGCCCCTCCAGCCGATTCGTGCGGCCGACGAACTCGGCAACGAAGGGCGTAGCCGGGCGGCGGTACACGGTCTCAGGCGACGCCACCTGCTCGATCCGGCCGGCATTCATCACCGCGACCTGGTCGGCCATCGCCATCGCCTCGTCCTGGTCGTGCGTCACCACGATCGTCGTGATGCCGAGGCGGCGCTGCAGCTCGCGCAGCTCGAGCCGCATCGCATGGCGCAGCTTGGCATCGAGCGCCGAGAGCGGCTCGTCGAGGAGCAGGACTGGCGGCTCGGTCACCAAGGCGCGCGCCAGCGCCGCACGCTGCTGCTGCCCGCCGGACAGCTCGCTCGGCCGGCGCTCCTCGAATCCCTCCAGGCGGACCAGCGCCAGGGCGCGCGCGACGCGCTCCCGCGCCTCTGCCCGCCCGGTGCCGCGCATGCGCAGCCCGAACGCCGCGTTCTCCGCGACGGTCATGTGCGGGAACAAGGCATAGCTCTGGAAGACCATGCCCAGGCCGCGGCGCCAGGGAGGCAGAGCGCCGATGTCTGCTCCGTCCACCGCGATAGAGCCGGCATCAAGGTCGGCGAGCCCGGCGATGCAGCGCAGCAGCGTCGTCTTGCCGCATCCGGAGGGCCCGAGCAGAGCCGTCATCGATCCAGGCGGCACGACGAGCGTGACGCCGTCCACCGCGACAGTCGTGCCGTACCGCTTGACGACGCCGGCGATGTCGAGGCGGCCCTTCATGCGCGCCGCACGCGCGACAGCATCAGGCGATCGAGTCCGTAGAGGCGCTCCAGGGTGAGCAGGACGACGATCACGAGGACGATCTTCACGAGCGAGATGGCGGCCACCGCGGGATCGTAATTGTGGGCGACGTGGTTGAGGATGGCGACGGGCAGCGTTGCCGTGGTCGCCGAGGACAGCAGCAGCGCCACCGCCAGCTCGTCGAAAGAGATGAGGAAGGCGAACAGGCTCCCGGCGACGATGCCCGGACGCAGCAATGGCAGCGTCACCGACAGGAAGGCGCGCGCGGGCGTGGCGCCAAGCACATGCGCCGCCTCGACCAGGCTGGCATCGAGCCCGCGCTGAACGGCCAGCACCGTTCGCAGGACATAGGGCAGGGTGATGACGACGTGGCCGATGAGCAAGCCCCAGCCGCTTGTCGCCAGCCCGAAGCGCGCGAGGAAGAAGAGGAGCGCCAGCGCCATGATCAGCGCGGGCAGGCTGAGCGGCGCCAGCAGGAAGGCCTCCAGCTCCGCCGACCAGCGCACGCTGCGGCGCCCGATCGCCACAGCCGCTGGCACGGCCAGAACTGCCGCCACGGCCGCCGCCGCGAGGCCGAGGAGCACGCTGTTCAGGAGCGGCCGCATGAACGCAGCGTCGCCCATGACCTTGGCGAGCCAGCGCAAGGAGTAACCCGGCGGCGGGAAGCTCACGAAGCTCGCGGAGGTGAAGGCGACGATCATGACGACGGCGAGCGGCGCCAGGATGAAGATGGCGGCGACGCCGACGTAGAGAGCGGCGAGGAGCCGTCGGCGCGCGCGCCAGCCGGGCAGGAGAGCGATCATGCCGCTGCCCTCCGCGCGATCCGCGCCTGCAGCCAGAACACCGCCAGCACGATCGCCAGCAGGACCATGCCGAGCGCGGCGGCGAAGGGCCAGTCCGACGCGACCGTGAGCTGCTGGTAGACGAGGAGCGGCAGGACCATCGTGCGGTTGTCGCCCATCACCATCACCGTGACGAAACTGCCGATGGCGAGGGCGAAGACGAGGATCGAGCCGGCGACGGCGCCGTCGCGCGACAGCGGCGCCACGACATGCAGGAACTGCCGCCAGGGCGGTGCCCCGAGCGTCGCCGCCGCTTCCTCGAAGGCCGGATCGAGGCTCTCCAGCGTGCTGGCGATCGACAGCACCATGAACGGCAGAAGGACATGGACGAGAGCCACGGCGATTGCCGTCCAGCTGTTGAGGATGTCCAGCGCCGGCAAGCCGAGAGCGCCGAGGGCGGCATTGACCAGGCCGCGCCGCCCGAAGACGATCATCCAGCCGAACGTGCGGACGACGACGGTCACGAGCAGCGGCGCCACCAGCAGGAAGAGCAGCGCCGCCTTCGCCGCACCGCGGGCGCGCGCAAGGATCAGCGCGTACGGATACCCGACCACGAGGGCGGCGCCAGTGACGCCGGCTGCCAACAGGACGGTGTCGCGCATCACCTCGAGATAGTAGGTATCGCCGAAAATCCGGGCGTAGTGCCCTGTCCCTGTCGCGCCCCGCGTCAGGCCCAAGCTCTCCGCCAGCGCCAGCAGGAGCGGACCGACGAAAAATGCCGCGAGGAACGCAACCGCTGGCACGGCCAGGAGAGCGCCAAGCCGGCGGCCTGCGGCACTGCTCACCCGGAGCTCAGCGGATCTCGCGGTTCCAGCGATCGAGCCAAGCAGGGACGCGCTCGATGATCTTGGCGAAGTCCGGTTGGCGCACCTTCTCCAGCGGCGTCAGGATCTTCTTCAGCTCGTCGGGATACACGACCTTGCTGTTGACGATCGGGTACTTGACCATCTGGGAGTGTCCGAGCTGGGCCTTCGGCGACAGCACGCAATCCATGTATTGCCAGGCCAGCTCCGGCGCTCCCTTCGGCTTCGCCAGCATGGCGGCGGACTGGAAGGCGCCGGGCTCCGGGATGTAGGCCTTGGCCCACGGGTTCTCGCCGGCGAAAGCGTAGGCGCGCCCGTCCCAGTAGACGAGCACGTCGATCTCCTTCGCCGCGAACATGTTGAGCGCCTCGACCGGCGACACCCAGTACTTCGCCATGTTCGGCAGCATGGCCTTGTACTTCTGGAACACGACGTCCTCGCTCCCGTCGTATAGCGTGGTCAGGAACCAGGTGAACATCGGTCCCCAGGGCATCGTCAGCGACGGGAACGACACCCGCTTGCCGTACTTGCCGCCCTCGACCTGGTCGATCAGCGTCTTCCAATCCTTCGGCGGGTCCTTCACGACGTCGCCGTTCACCATGACGATCATGGCGCCGAAGTTCTGGATCGTCGCGAAGTTGTCCCACTGCTTGCGGAACACCTCCGGCACGTCCTTCAGGTTCGGCACCTTCTGGAAGTCGAGCTTGTCGAGCAGCCCCTCGCGGCCGGCCCGGATGGCGTCGATCTCGGAGAGCACGGCGACGTGGATCGGCGGCTTGCCCGGGCTCGCGCGCAGCTTCGCCATGATCTCGTTCGACGCCGTGGTCTGGATCTCCGGCTCCTGGCCGGTTCGCTCTTTGAAGCAGGAGGCGAAGTTCTGCTTGGCGCTCTCCAGCCAGACGCCGCCCGACGAGGTGACGACGATCTTCTCCTGCGCGCCCGCTGGCACGGCGACGGCCAGTGCCGACGCAAGGATTGCGCCGATCACGAGAGGGCTGCGGACGCGCATGGCTGACCTCGACGCTGATTGAAGCCGTGTTCAACACTAGGCCCGCTGCTTCGCCCTGCGCAAGACGCTGCGCTGGCCTAGCGTGCCGCGCCGACGCCGCCGCGCTGCAACGCCTTGAGCCTCGCCAGCGCCGCGACTGAGAGCGGGCCCTTCGCGACAGCGGCAAGCGCCTCGTCGAGTTGCGCCGCCGTCGCGATGCCGATCAAGGCCGTCCCCATCGCGGGATGGAAGGCGGCAAAGCGGGTCGCCGCCTCCGCCAGGCTCCCCGCATGGCCTTCATCGACCAACGCGACGAACCGGCGCGCCGACGCCAGATCGACGTCATAGCTGGCGCCCGAGCCGATCGGCTCGGGCGGCGGACTCGCGACCGGATGGCGGTAGGCCGAGCCGGACAAGGCGCCGCCGGCAAGGATGCGGATGCCGACGGCGCCGACGCCGGCGGCGCGCGCACGATCGAGGAGCAGCCCATAGTCCTGCGCCGTGCAGCTCTCCGCCGCCGTCTCCCCGGCGGTCGGGTTCAGCATGTTGCAGACGATCTGCGCGGCATCGAAGGCGCGAGAATCGACGAGTTGATGCAGGGCCGCCGTGTCGCCGATCGCCGTGAAGCCGAGGAAACGGACCTTGCCCGCGCGGCGCAGCTCTTCGAAGGCCGGCACGACATCCTGAAGCACCGACGACGGGGCCAGCGTCTCGCCGCCGCCCCGGGCCGTCACCGTGCTGTGCAGGTAGAAGATGTCAACGCGATCGAGGCCGATCCGCTTCAGGCTCGCCTCCAGGGAGCCGCGCACCGCTGCTGCGACGCGGCCGGGCTCCGTCGGCGCCAGGCGCACCTTGGTGCCGACGATCGCGCCCGCCGGCTTCAGCGCCTTGAGGACGCGGCCGAGGTTCCTCTCAGAGTCGCCGTTGCCGTAGAGCACGGCCGTGTCGAAGTAGTTGACGCCGGCTTCGAGCGCACGTGCCACCGCGCGCTCCTGCTCGGCCGGCTCGCCGCGCACCATCAGCCCGCCCACAGCGCCGCAGCCGAAGCCGAGCGCCGAGACTTGCAGCCCGGTCCGGCCCAGGGTCCGCTTCTCCATGGCGGCGCTCATGCCCGCCCGAGCGGCAACGTCAAGGGCGACACGTCGGCCGCCGTGCGCTTGGCGTAGTCGCGCGCCGCAACCTTCGGCAGGATGTCGCGCTGCATGCGCTCGACATGGCGCGCCGCCTCGGACCAGTCGATGGTCAGAACCTTGCGATTCTCGACGACCTTGGCGCCATCGACCCAGACGTCGCGCACGGCGCGGTCGGCCGCCGTGTAGATCAGGCAGCGGAGCGGGTCGTAGACCGGCATCATCGCCGGGTCGTCGAGCGCGACGGTGACAAGGTCCGCCTTCATGCCCGGCGCCAGGCCGCCGATGTCGGCGCGGCCCAGAGCCTTCGCCGCCGCCGCGGTCGCGGCGTGGAAGATGTCGGCGGTCCTCAGCGCGAAGATCGACTCGCGCGAGACGCGCGCCATGATCGCCGTCGAGCGCATCTCCTCGATCATGTTGTGCGGATGCGTGTCGGTGCCGATGGTCATGGTGACGCCGGCCTTGAGGTAGCTGCCGAAGTCCTCGAGCGCGATGCCGTAGCGGCTGAAAACGACCGGGCAGTGCGAGACGGCGCAACCGCGCTCGGCGAGGATGCGCACGTCGTCGCGCGTCGACCAGTGCAGCCAGGAATGGTGGTCGAGGAAGATGCCGTGGCCGATGATGACGTCGGGGCCGAGCAGGCCGAGGCCGTCGAGCATCTGGATCTGCGTCGTGCCGGTCCGGCGCGTCATCTCCAGGAACTCCATCATCGCCTCGCCGACATGGAGCTGGAACGGGCGCTTCCTGCGGCGCGCCTCTGCGAGCGCGTCGCCGATCAGCTCCGGCGCGCAGGTGTCGACGGCCATCGGCGACACGAGTCCGGTGAGCCGGCCGCAATTGTGCCCCTCCGCCTGGTCGATGATGTCCATCCCCTGGCGGAACGCCTTCGCGCCCTTGTCGTCGTACCAGCGGTACTGCAGCTGGTAGCCGTTGTCGGTGAACCAGCGCGCGGATTCGAACAGCGGCGAGACGTAGCCGCGGATGCCGCTGGCCGCGATGGCGTCGACCCAGCCCGGGAACGGGAAGCACATGTCGACGACGGTGGTGACGCCGGACAGCAGCATCTCGGCATAGGCGTAACGCGAGTTCCAGTGCTTGTCCTCGGGCTCGGCGACGAACAGCGGCCAACCGTCGTAGAGCGCGCTCATGTAGAAGCGCGGGTTGCCCATCTCCTCGCGGATGCCCTTGAAGATCGGCATGGTCGCGGTGTGCGTGTGCATG